>JBHLOP010000228.1:0-3705 GCA_048940375.1 Promethearchaeota archaeon
TAATAGATAGGGCTGACACTGCATTAGAAAATGAAAGAGAAATCAACGCACGGAAGTATGCGCTTGACTTAATAACGAAAGAAAAATACAAAGCCCTTAAGAAAATTCCTGAAGATGAATTAAAGGAAAAGCTTCGCCAAACAAAGGAGGCATGGATTGATAAACTTGATGAACTTGTTCAAATAGCAATAAAAGGACTAGAAGCAGCTGGATGCAAGGTATTTTTCGCAAAAACACCACAAGTGGCGCTTCAATATGTTGGAAAGGTTGTGGGCGAAGAAAAATTGATCGCAAAATCAAAAACAAATGCCGGATCCGAAATAGGTCTCGTGAAATATCTTGAAGATGTGAAGAATTGTGAGGTAATAGAAACCGATTTAGGGGATAGGATCGTTCAAATGAGAGGCGAAAGAGGAACACATCCTATCGCACCAGCCGTACACTGCTGTAGAACTGATATTGCCGAATTATTTGGTCTTCCGCCTACAGCAACTGTTGACGATATAATACGTCAAGCCCGAGGAGAAATTCGGGATTATGTCTTTAAAGCAGATATTGGTATATCTGGCTGTAATGCATTAGCAGCCAAAGAAGGGGCTATATTTCTTGTAGAAAATGAAGGGAACATTCGTTTCATATCTAATGCCCCGCCGATACATATCTCTATTTGCCCACTAAACAAAATCGTTCCTGACATCGAGGCGGCTTTCGCTCAGATTAGATTGCTTTCGGTCTATGCGGCAGGACAAGTTACACCAGTTTATCTTTCAATGATAACTGGCCCAAGCAAGACAGGTGATATTGAGTTCGATGTCAGGAAGGGTATGCATGGGCCTAAAGAAGTTCATGTAGTTTTAGTGGATAATAATCGAATTGAATCAAGTAAAGGACCCCTTAAGGAATCGGTATACTGTATGGGATGCGGTTCATGCATTAATGAATGTCCTGCGTATGAAAACTTAGGACTCGCTTTTGGTGGACCTACATATGTAGGACCCATTGGTATTGTGCACACCGCAGCTCAGTATGATGTGGAAACTGCACTTGAATCTGGATTGAATTTTTGCACGATGTGCAAGAGATGTGGGGATGTATGTCCAGTCGACATCCCAATACCCGACTTACTCAAATACATTCGGGATCAAGCAACTGAACAGGGACTGCTCTTGCCTCCATTCGCCGAGATCGAAAAGAGAATAAAAGAAGTTGGAAACCCGTTTGGAATACAGGAACAAGCGTTTACTCCCGAAAAGAGGTGAATGTGATGGGTAAAATTCTGCTCTTTCACGGCTGCATGAACAGATTTGTGACTCCTCAGGTTTCTGAAACGACTCTCAAGATTTTAGAAGATGCGAACGTTGATTTTGAAAGCCTTGACAGAGAATTATGCTGTGGTTTTATACTTTATGAAAATGGTCAGCATGCTGCTGCCGTCGAGGTAATGAAGAAAAATAAAGAGCTTTTCTCTAAGCATGACGTTGATACTATTTTGACAAGTTGTCCTACATGCGCTTATATCTTTAAGGTTCACTATCCTGAAAATTTACCCGATTGGAATTACAAAGTTGTCCATATGACAGAGTTCCTTGCCAAACTTATCGATGAGAAAAAATTGAATATCAATAAAAAGCCAGATGTCACAGTTACTTTTCATGATCCATGTCATCTTACACGTGGACTTAAAATTACTGAAGCGCCAAGAAAGATCTTGAATGCGATCCCTGGTCTAAAATTTGTGGAAATGGAGCATTCACGTGACGCATCAAAATGTTGTGGAGCAGGAAGTGGAATGCGACTCTCTTTTAGTAGTGTAGCGCAAGTATTGGCGGAAAGTAGGATCGCAGAGGCTGAAAAAACAGGTGCCACAGTGTTAATTACAGCCTGTCCGACATGTATGCTCCATCTCAAAGAAAACGCCAAAAATATTGAAGTAATCGACATTTCTGAGGCCATTATAGACTAATAGCTGCTTTTATTGTCCTCAATTTCCTTTTTTTAAATATGAGACAATCGATTCAATCTTGTTGATTTTTTTTATCATACGTGATTTACTCCGATATTCATTTTAGCGAAAAATTTATATACTCTAAGTTTATATTGTAAACTCAAAGTTTAATTACTATACTCAAAGTATTATTTAAAGGAAAGAGATAGAAATGGCTAAAAGTTCGGAAAAACAAACTTCAAGGCAAAAAAGAAAAAAACGTGAGCAGAAACAAAGACGAACTGATATTGTACAGGCTGCGGAAAGACTTTTTATCACGCAAGGATTCAATCAAACAATGATGGATCAAATTGCAGAAGAAGCAGGATTCAGCAAAGCAACAATTTACAAATATTTTGGTAGCAAAAATGATCTGTATTTAGCGGTAGCAGCAATCGCTTTTGAAAAATTAACCCAAGTTATTGAAGAAACATTGAAACAACCAGATACGGAATTTGAAATCAAATCTTTAGCTTCCGCGTTTAATACGTTCATAAGAGAATATTCTTCGTATGCTGAGATCATTGATGATGTTTTTCTGAGGGCTGCTTTGGCAGAGATAATTCAAAAAGAACAAACGAATCAACAGCTAACGGAAAGCGAAATGGAATTCAGAACTCAACAGATGAAAAGCCTTGGACTTCTAACGCAAGTTATCACTTCTACCATGACAAAAATTGGTACTCAAACTAAATTGGAACCTCAGACTATTGCAGTTGCCCTTAGCAATATCACTACAGGTTTGTTAACCGAATTGATTTATCGTGAAAGGCTTGTTAATCAGTCCAAGAAAGAGACTGAAGATTATTTGCTAATCATATTTGAAATACTAGATAAAGGACTGAAAAACTTGAATAGAGAAGATCGTTGAAGTGTTTAAAATGTCGAAAAATATGTCTGATTTAATTCACGAAAAAAGGTTAGAGAATGTAAGTAGGCTAGGCTTCTGGTCGGCGATCCTTGCAGCTGTATTTGGCACTTCTTACATTATTGCTGAGCTTGTGTCCCAGTTAGGTTTATTGGGACTGCACGATGGCCCTCTAAGCCTAATATTCCGAATGGCTCCATCATTGCTTTTGGCTCCAACATTCGTCGTCCTGATGGTCAGCATCCATTACTATGCTTCCGAAGAGAACAAGATCTGGAGTCATGTGGGCATGTCCTTTGCTATCGTCTACATGGTCTTGGTAAGTATTGTCTACTTTGTGGAACTAGTTGTTGTAGTGCCGCATCTCCAGAGAGGAGAGGCTGATAAAGTCGCATTGCTTATCTTTGAATGGGGCTCTTTTATGTTTGCCGTGGATATCATTGGATACAGTTTCATGAATCTGGCAACACTGTTCGCCGCCCCGGTATTCTCGGGAAAAAGACTTGAACGTTGGATCCGTTGGATCTTAATTGCCAACGGACTTCAGACACCAACGAACGCTGGGATGATTATAATCCCATTTCTATGGAATATAGCAGCCTTATGGGTTGTCACTTTCCCTCTTTCAACCGTCTTGCTTGCTGTGTTATTCAGACAAAGGAAGCCTTAATATGAATGAGTCTAGCACATTTGAGGAACGACCCTTTCCTAAAACTCGTCAAATCATTGTTGATCTTGGTGAATTAGGAAAAAAGGTTCATACTAGTAAAATGTTAATCGAACTAGATGTAACAGAGGGCCGTAGACTCATTCGTGATCATAAAGAAAGAACTGGAAAACGCATTTCCTTTAC
>JBHLOP010000229.1:0-3700 GCA_048940375.1 Promethearchaeota archaeon
GTATGCACGACTTCCATGTCTATTCCCTCGGTTTTCACTAATTCTTTCAGTTGAAATATACAGAACGGGCAAGGCGTAACAAGAGTCTCAGCTTGTGTTTCCTTTATGTATTGTGCTTTTCTTGACGCAATTAGTCTAGAAAAATCTCTTATTCCAGCACGTACCCCACCTCCGGCGCCACAACAACGATCAGCTTCTTTCATTTCGATTATCTCTGCACCTGTGAATTTAATCAAATCACGAGGTTCCTGTTTTACTCCCTGACCTCGATTTAAGTGGCATGGATCGTGATAAGTTACTTTTAATTTGAGAGGATTTTCTGGAGGGGGCAATCTCATAACTTTTTCATAAATAAATTCATTTAAATCGTACGTTCTAAATGTAAGCGGACGTTTAAGAATTTCCTTTGCCCATCTTGGATAATCATCTCTTAAGGTAATTCCACAACCAGGACAACCTACAATTATATTCTTTGTTCCATATCGTTCTAAAATTTCGACATTCTTTTTAAATTGTCCAATACCAAGATCAAAATCACCAGAACGTATAGCTGGACTTCCACAGCATACTTGATCTTGCGGAATGACTACTTGATAACCAAGTTTGTTCAACACGTCAATTAAATCTTTACCAATTTTTTGAAGACGTAAATCCATCATACAACCAGTGAAAAAGATAACAGGTTCGCCTTCACCAATGTATTCACCAAATTGACCATCCTTTCCGGTCAAAGGTTGCTTTTCTATAGTGACTGCTTTGCCGTACTGCCTGATGCGTTCAATGAATTCTTTTTGCCCTTCTAAGGGCCCAAGACCGTGTTTAACCACAACTGATCGCAGTTTTTCAATCGCTTTATGAGCAAGATCGATATCTTTAGGGCAGGCCTCAACGCACGCTTTACAAGTAGTACATCTGAATAATCCATCTGAAAGCGCCTTTTCGAAAACATCTCCGGTATTTCTTGGATCAAACTGAACTTGGGCGTACTTACGCATGTAAGTTGGTCCCATAAATTCATTCCAACTCTCAGCCACGCTTGGGCACGCAGCAATGCAGTTGTAACATTCTATGCATTTATGATATTCTAACAAGTCCTTTATTTCATCCATAGTGAAGGTTTGTACTTTTTCGGGCGATTTAACAAAATCTGAAGGTATTTCTTTCATTTTCTCAAAAGGTTCTGCAAAATCAACCGCTAAATCTTTGGTAATTCTAAAGGTGGAAAGAGGTTCTAAAGTATATTCCTTATCAGGTAGCAATTCAGTTTTGCAAGAAAGTTCTGCTTTACTATTAATCATCATAGCGCATGAACCGCACTGCCCAGCACGACATCCAAACCGAAATGCAAGAGTAGAATCGATATTTTCATAGATGTACCACAGTGCATCTAGCGCTCTCATACCTTTGTTATATGGAACTTCAAACTCTTGCCAATGACCATGAGTTTCCTTTTGGGGATCGAATCTCCAAATTTTTAATCTGACTGTTTCTTTCATCTACAAAACCACAACAGGAACTGTATGAATGTTTTCTTTCGAGATTATTATGTTTTTCCTCCATGAGGGGAGTGTTTCAGGAAAATCTTCTCGGAAATGTGCACCTCGACTCTCTTCTCTGAAAAGGGCGGCTTTGATTATTATTTCTGCAACTGTAAGCATATTCCTCACTTGTATAGCTTCAAGCTGTTCATAAGCGTATGTGGTGTTTTGGTTAACTATTTTCATGGATGTAGATTTTAGTCTTTGAATATCCTCTAAGGCCTGTGTTAAGTTTTCCTTAGTCCTAAGGATACCAACTTTTGTCCACATTAGTTCTTCTAATTCATGTCTGATTTGAAAAGGACGTATTCCATCATTTTTGGATTGTAAGGGGGAGACTACTACATGATGAATTTGAGTAATTTGTTCATCATGTATTTTGGCTAGTGAGGATTCAAGAGCATATTGGGCAGCATTATGTCCAGCTATATACCCAAAAACTTGAAGGTCTGCAAGGGCGTTTCCACCAAGTCTATTTGCTCCATGAATTCCTCCTGTTACTTCTCCAGCTGCAAAGAGTCCTTTTATAGTTGTTTTAGTCTTTTCAGTAATATGAAGCCCCCCCATCACATGATGTGCTGTCGGTGAAACTTCCATTGGTTCCTTAGTGATATCAACCCCTGATAGG
Organism: Promethearchaeota archaeon; assembly: GCA_048940375.1. Classification (GTDB taxonomy): domain Archaea; phylum Asgardarchaeota; class Sifarchaeia; order Borrarchaeales; family Borrarchaeaceae; genus Borrarchaeum. Next base: position 2,167 of record JBHLOP010000229.1, read on the forward strand.
TCTCTAAACTGTTCCACAGTCTGAGGAAGACGTTCTTCTATGAAATCAGGGGACAAGTTTTTAAGAGAAAGATAAACTCCATTATGAGGTGTATGCCGCCCAGCACGGATTTCTCTATAGATAGCACGAGCAACAACATCTCTTCCCGCCAATTCCATCCTGTCTGGGGCATATTTCTCCATAAACCGCTCACCCAAGTTGTTCAAAAGAATACCTCCTTCTGCACGCACTGCTTCCGTCACTAGAATACCTTTGGCGGAGTCTGGAAAAACCATACCAGTCGGATGAAATTGAATAAACTCCATATCGATTAATTCAGCGCCAGCACGATATCCGATGGCATAACCGTCTCCAGTGCCTTGAAAGGAGTTTGTAGTTACTTTATAGATCCGACAGCTACCGCCTGTCGCCAATATGACGGCTTTAGCTCGGATCAAGAAAAATTTTGCGCCTTCTGGATTAAAAGCCGCTACACCAGTTACTTTATTTCCATCTAATAGAAGATCGACAACTGCGCCTCTAATAAAGCGAATATTACTTGCTCGCAATAGATCCACTAAGGTAGCCATAATTTCCCCGCCTGTACGATCACCAGAGTAACAAGTCCTTTTATAACTTTGACGACCAAATGCTCTTTGATCGATTTTACCCTCAGAAGTTCTGTAAAACAATGCACCGTCATTCTCTAATTTCAAAATCCTAGCAGGGGCATTTTCTACCAAAATACGTACAAGGCGTTCATTATTTACGTAGGCTCCTCCCGAAATCGTATCCTGAAAGTGGGATTCAATATTATCTGCGGGATCAACATTGCACAATGCAGCATTGTAACCGCCTTCTGCCATGACAGTACAGCCACTTTTCCCAGGTAAAGTTTTTGCAATCAGAGTCACGTCTATTGCGGAATACTTTGAAGCTTCCAGTGCTGCACGAATACCTGCGCCTCCTGCGCCTACTACGAGAACATCTGTAGAAATTATGTCGTCCATTGTCAGACCTCCAAAATTAAATTAAGCCCAATGATTCAAAAAGATTATGAAATTGCTAAAATGAAAGCAAAGAGTTGACATTGCATCAATAAGGATTCAAATAAGCATCCTACTTAGAAAACCTTGTTTATCTTAATTTTCCAGCACAGGAACAACTAACGGTCCTTCTGGAATTACTGCAACTTCGGCATCATTTCCTAGAACCTTGAATGCCTTTTCCAAACCTTTCTCTACCGTACGGATTGGCGTCATCATCATAGATTTGACAATACTATCTTCTAGACTTGACACAAGGTAGATGTCATGCCTTAATTGATCACGAGCCAAAATTTGGTTTTGCCATTGAACGCCAATTGGTTCTTCACGTCTTATCTTTTGTAGAACTTCCTTGGGAGATTTAACTGAAGCATGTAATTCTACAAATTCCTTTGGACCCTTACCCGCGCTGCAAGAAGAGGCTATAATTACGATTCCTCCATCACGGGTTATTTTAGAAGCAGTATTTATACCTTTGGTAGTTTGATACAAATCTAAGTCTAATGGGG
>JBHLOP010000230.1:0-3668 GCA_048940375.1 Promethearchaeota archaeon
TCAGAAAATGCAGTCATGCCAACACAAGACCATCCTTGTGACTTGTAAAATAACGATTCTGCACGAGTGGAGAAACGTGGACCTTCCATACAGACATATGTGAACGTTTTTTTCTCTTTTTCCTCTTCTGGAGTAGGATGGACTACAACTTCATTATTTGGCCAAAGTTCGCGTGCAGTATCGAGAATTACGCGTCTTAATTCATCACAAGTTGGATCTGAAAATGGTACATGTCCTGTTAGTCCTCCTTCATAGAAAGATAACGGCCGACGTATTGTAGTTCGATCAAAAAATTGGTCACTGACTACAAATTCATATGGCTTGATAAATTCGGGTTGTAATGATCCCACTGCTGCAGGGGAAATAATCCGTTTCACACCCAACTCCTTCATTGCCCAGACGTTTGCGCGATAGTTTACTCGGAATGGGGGAATTGTGTGATGTCTTCCATGGCGTGGTATAAACGCAACCTTTTTGCCTTTAATCCAGCCGACAAGTACAAGGTCACTAGGAGCGCCATAAGGCGTATATATTTTGATTTCTTTTGCCTCTTCAAAGATATCAGGATCATAATTGCCTGTTCCGGCAAAATAACCAATTTCCACATCTTTTTCTTCTGGTTCAATTCGTGTGCTTGCCAAATTCGAAACCTCCGAAGATTGTTTCTAAAGATTTTAAAAATATAGAAAAGAAGTGAAACATTCGCAGTTATAAATGTTAATTTTGGATCACGAAATCAAATAAAAACAGATTTTGTAATTTGTTACCCTAATTCGCAATTAAAAAAACGTAATACATCTAATGTTACAACAAAAAAGAGTTTCTTCATTAACTATGAAAAAGAAAAGTGAGAGGGTTATATACTGCTAGCAGCAACTAATAATTGCTTCAGACTTAGAACTTTTCACATAAGACTGCGTAATAATTTCTCTCATGACCGCAAGACGGACATTCTTCTGGTGGCTCAGTTCCATTATGGACGTAACCACATTCTAAACAGACCCAATCTACTGGAGTGGCTTTTTTAAAGACTGTGCCTGCCTCTACTTCTTTTAGAAGAGCTGTATATCTGTCTCGATGATGTTTTTCTGCGAGCGCAATAGATCTTAGCTGTTCACCAAGTTCTGGATATCCCTCGTCCATTGCGATTTTTGCAAACTCTGGATACATCTCTGTGTATTCATAGTTTTCTCCAGCGATTGCTCCTTTTAGGTTGTCAGCGGTTGTGCCAAAAGCAGTTGGTGCAGCTGCTGGAACGTTGATTTCTCCCCAATCCTCAGAACTCTTTCCTTTTAACTTTTGAATCCAATCCCATAATTGCTCTGCATGTTCCTTTTCATTGTCTGCAGTTACAATGAAAAGTTGTGAAATTTGTATAAAGCCTTCTTTTCTTGCGACCTTGCTATACATGGTATAGCGGTTTCTGGCTTGGGATTCGCCGATAAATGCTTTTGTTAAGCTCTCAATCGTGTTTTTCATGGTTTTTCCTCCACATAAATTTTAAAAGTTGCTTTTTTTTGAAAATTGTATTGATATCAGTAGTGATTACTATTATTATGCTTATGATTGAGGAAAACCCAAGTATGGATTTTTACGATTCGAAAAAAATTAGGCAGATACAAGCACACGTTCTTTTAACACGGATCTCAGTTCATCCATTAAATCACTGTGATTGTATCCATAATTCATGCCGAGTGATGATCCGACAGTTGGACCATCCATCGAGGAACTCAATTCCATTGGGAAGGACTCAGAAAGTGGTTCCCATTTAACATGATTATCATATTTCATTTGTCGAAGTAATTGGCCTAAATTGATAATCAACTGACGTAAAGAATGAAGTTCTGCTACAATATCTTCTTTTGTAACTATATTGATGTCTATTAAATTTTGAGGAGAGTCTATTTTTAGCAGACCATTAGTATCTTCTTTATGCATATGACCTTTATGAATGCTAAGACCCCTTTCATTTTTGCAGGTCTTTCCACAGATGTCGCAACAAATAACTGATGTTTCCATTCTTAACACTTCATAACTTCGTATTACCATGTTCTCATTTTCACATATATACGCCGCTATGTTAATGCGCGCACGCACTAAAACACGGTTCTTCTCGCCTTTTAAAAAACAAATAACCGACTATATAAGTTTTTCGATTAAAAAGAAAATCAATGCAGTTCGAATGTACTTAATAATTCATAAGGATTGATATATTCACTTTTTTAATGTAATTGATGGAGGTTTGATGGACTAAACAATGGAGTTATAGGTTGTGTTTTTTTCAATAGGATACTAATTATTTCATTTAGATTACCAGAAATTCATTTTTTCGTTTTCGCATATAAACCGCTAAATATTTCTAATCTCTTGTTATTTTTTCCTTCCTAAGTGCTTTTTCAATGCCTTCCTTCATAGCATTAATATACACGAACATAAGCCTTGAAGAATAATAATAAAGGTTAAAGGCAAGCTCTTTGTCAACTTGTGATGTTATTTTCTCTTTAAGATCAACTAAGATATCGAAAAAATAACGTATGTATATGAATAAATCTTCATGTTCTACTAAGTCTTCGAAAAGAGGCAATAATTCAGAAAAATGAGCCGCATCAATTTTGCCCTTATTTTCTAAAAGAAATTTCTGGAAATTAAACATATGATCTAAATCAGTTCTGTTTAATTCTTCTAACCTTTGACTGATTAAACTTCGCCCCCAACACTCCTCTCCAGATTTTGTATATGTGTAAAAGGCACCGACCTTCTCTACTCTCTGTTCCGTAATTAATTCTTTTAAATATTTGCTCAATGTCTTTTTAGTCATTTTAAAACGTCCTTTGCTAAAAGAACGATTTAATTCAGAGAATAACTGTTTTTTGTGATCCATCAAGCGCAAAACAATTGCTTGTTTATATTTTTCTTTTGAATCGGCGTCACGTCTCACCATCAAAGTGCACCTATGGTGTACTTTCGTATACCTTTATAAAAACCATATGTTTACTTCGCGCGCGATATAGAAATAATATAAAGGCACAAGAAGGCAATGATTTGGTAGGTGATATGTAATGACCACTTATAGACCACAAGGTGTTTACCCTGCCATAGTGACACCTTTTACTAAGGAAGGAGAAATTGATGAAGAAGCATATAGAAATCTGATCAGGTATGTGTTTGATGATCTAGGTGTAACTGGTATAGTGCCAGCAGGATCTACTGGTGAGTTCAGCTCACTGACGTGGGACCAACACCTTCAAGTCTTAAGAATTGCTGTTGAAGAAGCAAGTGGACCTGTGCTAGCTGGGACTGGCACGTCAGGTACAAGTAGAACAATAAAATTGTCAAAAGCTGCTGCAGATTTAGGTGCAGATGGTGTTATCGTAGTTACTCCTTATTACATGAAGCCAACGAATCGTGGGATGTATATGCATTTCGCAGCATTAGCAGAAGCCGTTGACATTCCTATTGTCATGTACCAGATTCCAGTTTTAACAGGCGGTGTTTGGATACCTCGAACGGTTGTCGAAGATCTTATAGTAGAATACAAGAATATTGTTGGCCTTAAGGATTCAAGCGGCGATATAAAGTACCAACAAGAGCTACTTGAGCGGGTTAAACCTGTCGATCCAGATTTTAGGATTATGAACGGATGGGACGAAATTGCGTTTCCAGCGTTC
>JBHLOP010000231.1:0-3667 GCA_048940375.1 Promethearchaeota archaeon
CGAGTGGCAGTGGTACTGTGACAGAATACGCCATAGAGTGTAAAAGTCTCACAAAAAATTTCGATGGATTCTCTGCTGTTGATAATTTAAACCTAAAGGTCAGAAAAGGCGAAATTTTTGGATTTCTAGGACCTAACGGTGCAGGTAAAACCACAGCGATTCGAATGATATGCGGTGTTCTATCTCCATCAACTGGGACTGCATTTGTTGATGGAAATGACGTAAGTAAGAATCCAGAAGAAGTGAAAAAGACAATTGGTTATATGCCTCAAAATTTTAGCCTCTATGGTGATTTAACGGTTCACGAAAATTTAGATTTTTATGGAACGATTTATGGATTATCACGGGCACAGAGAAAACAGCGGATTAAGGAACTCTTAGAATTAGTAAAATTACAGGATTTTGGAAACTATCTAGCAGATGAGCTTAGTGGCGGAATGAAAAATCGCTTATCGCTAACTGCGGCTTTACTCCATAATCCTAAAATCTTAATCCTAGACGAACCCACGGCTGGCGTTGATCCTCCCTTACGAAGAACGTTTTGGCAATTTTTCCGTGAGTTGAATGCTAAAGGAACAACCATACTCCTTACAACTCACTATGTTGATGAAGCAGAAAATTGCGATCGTTTGGGCTTGATAAGTCACGGAAAGCTTATTGCAGAAGGAACACCCACCGAAATTGTTAGAAAAGTTCATAATGGTGATTTAGTTCAAGTAACTGTCAGAAATTCTGAACAAGATCTACGAAATATTCTAGAGACCACAAACGAAGTCAAAGAAATACTGTTTTTCCGTAAAATTGAGCCACACGGATGTCTAACACATTTCGTTGTTGAAGATGCGGATTCTGATCTTCCAATGATTCAGAAATTACTCTATAGCAATAATGTAGATGTCTTGACTGCAGGAAAAGTTCCAATCTCCATTGAAGACGCATTCATAAGACTAATGGAGGAATCATAGTTGTGGTCAAGATTCTTTGCAGTTTTCCGTAAAGAGATACTTCAACTCAAAAGAGACCGCCGTACCATAGCTATGATTGTCATTCAACCTGCTATGATGATGATCGTATTTGGAATTGCATTTGGTGGTGAAATAACTCACCTTCCTATTGCAGTAGCGAATTTAGACAGCGACAGTACCTTAAGCTGGTATGCAATTCAAAAATTTGAAGAATCAGATGTTACTGATGTAGTTGAATATGTAAACGGCTTTGAAGATGCAAGATCATTAGTTGAAAAGGGTAGTGTGACGGGATCAATTGTTATTCCATCAACTTTTAGCGAGACAATTCAAGAAAGCAAAACAGCTAATATTATTGTCATAACAGATGGAAGTCAACCCCAAATTGCTAGTGTTATTATTGCAGAAGCACAAAAGATTTCAGTTGAACTCTCTGAGGAATTTTCCAAAAAATATGCTGTAGAAACTTCCATTAGTGTTGCTACACAAAGTGTAAAGATTTCGACGTTTTCAATTCGGTTATACGGTTCTGTAAAAAATATTGACGCTTTCGCACCTGGCGTCATGGGACTTGTTGTCCAACAGATTACTACCATCTTTACTGCGATTTCTCTCGTGAAAGAAAAAGAAAGAGGGTCGATAGAAATGATTATAGTTTCGCCTATTCATAAGGCCGAATTTATTATTGGAAAACTCGTACCTTACATTATAGTAGCGCTCGCTATTATTTGTAACGTATTAATGGTCGGGATTGGGTTATTCGGACTCGTGGTCCGAGGAAGTATTGTTGATGTATTTCTTATTTCAATCCTTTTTGCAATCGTATGCTTGGGACTAGGCATGCTTGTGTCTACAATTAGTAAAAACCAACTTCAAGCCGTTCAAGCGACCGTCATATTTTTCCTTCCAAGCATCCTGTTTTCAGGATTCTTCTTTCCAGTCGAAGCATTTCCTCGAACAATTTCCTGGATTCCATTCATCATTCCTCTATATTACTACATCAACGGATGCAGAAGCATAATGACGAAAGGAAAGGGGATAGGATTTATTTATGCCGATTTGTTAGCATTATCCCTAATTGCATTTCTTACAATCAGTTTTAGTATTCAAAGATTCGTGAAGAAACTTGAATAGGTGAGAATCAATGATTAAAAATAGAAAGAAATCAATTAGATACATTTTTCTAATATTTTTTGTATCTATTTTGTTGTCAGGATACCTCCCAATTCCAATTGAAGCTGCTAGTAAAAGATTCATTTTGCACGAGTCTTCGTATTCACCATCAAAAGTTTTCCCAGGCGATAATGAGATCGCAATTTCAATTAAAATTGAAAATACGTCTTCAAAAACTGCGACAGATGTTGAAGCACGTCTTAAATTGCCTTCAAGCATGAGAAGTTCATATGCAGGATCAATTGAACAATACCTTGGCGATGTCGAAAGCAAACAAACAGTCTCGCTTCTGTTCTATATCGATGTATTAGACACGGCCGAAGCAAAGAAGTACGATCTAGAATTAGAATTGGATTGGGGAACTGGCGAAGATACCCTTGAAGTACCCTTTTATGTAGGAGAAAAGGTCGCGTTTGTAATAGACGCAACTCCAAAAAAGTTACAAGCAGGCGCTAAAGGTGTACAAGTTAAAATCTTTATCTTAAATAATTCCACTATTGAAGCTAACGATGTAATGGTAGAGTTCATTGGTGGCAATGGTATAACCGGTCAAACACAGGATTTCTTAGGCACAATCTACGCAAATGAAACTAAATATGCGTCTTTTGAGCTTGACATTAGTAACAATATCGCAAAAGGACTGCGAAAGATTAGCATACGACTGACCTGGGTTCAGTCTGGTAAAATCGTCTCTGATATCTTATATATCGACATTATAATAGAAGGGCCTTCCTATATTACATGGTTAATCGTTATCGGGGTTGTTTTTGTTGCTATTTTCATGGTATATAGACTAAGAAAGCGCTATTTTGAGAAAAAAGAATTGAGCGATGAATTAGAAGTTAGGAAGGAGGCAAAATCAAATGAATAGAAGAAAATATCTTGCAATGGCGTTTTTAACAGCACTTATCGTTTTATCCTTTAATCCTTCCCAAATTCAAGCTGCTGATCCCGAGTTTGTTCTATTAAAATCGTCATATAGCCCCACAAAAGTCTTTCCAGGGGACAGAGACATCCAAATCAACGCAGAAATTCAAAATAATGGAACCAGAAGAGCTAGAGATGTGGGCATCTCATTGAAATTACCGACATTCTTATTGCCAAGCTATGAAGGCGCAACAGAGCAATATTTTGATGAGATTTCTGCAGATCAAAGCGTTCAATTAACTTTTTACGTGGATATAGTTAATCATGCCGAAGCTGGGAGTTATAATATCAAATGTAAAATCGAATTTGACGATGACGAAGAAGAGTCGGTGTCAATTCCTTTCAGGATCTCAGAAAAAGTCGAATGGGACTTTGTGAAAGTTGAACCATATGCCTTAACTGCAGGAGAGAATGATGTAGAGTTACAAGTGTGGATTCTAAATAATGCAAGCGTAGAAGCTAAAGATGTAACGGTTCAATTACGCGGAGGAAATGATATTTCTGGAAAGACTGTTGATCATCTGGGTAATGTAAATGCAAATGAAACAGTGTCTGCATTTTTTGAAATCGATATAAGTACAAGCGTAGCTACCGGCGAAAGG
>JBHLOP010000232.1:0-3647 GCA_048940375.1 Promethearchaeota archaeon
CAATGAAACCATCTACTGCAAGGTACGATTTTTGCCTCAAGTAGATAACTGAGTTATTGGCGTCCTTAAGTTTCTTTTTTAATTTCACATCATTCGTAGCAACTACGAACTTAGTTTTTTTGGCGACTCTAAGAATATATTCGTCTGCAGTTTCATTAGGAAGAAGTTTTTCATTTAAAACTCTGATATTTTGTTCTTGGAGAAAACGCAAAGCAAACTCGACTTTCTTTCTTTTTTTTGGTTTAGATTGTCTTAATAAACCTTGTAGTTCTGTTATAACTCCACTTAGAGCAATTAACTCATATTCTCTTTTTATAAGGCGATCTAGCTCTGATATAATATTGATTTGAATCTCTGAGAGCATTATAAAAAATTTGAATCAAGAATAATACTTAAGACCAAACATTTCACCTTTTAAAGATCTTAATGGCATTTAAACACAATATTATGACTGGAAAGGTTATGATTGTACAATCCCCCACCCAATCAACCGCCATCGTCCGCTTATTCTGCGGCTGATTGCGATCCTACTTCCTTCCTCAATGCATACTGGCTTTTGAAGTTCTAATTCTGCGTTCTTACCGGCTTCCTTAACCTTGCCGATAGTAGCAGAAGCGCCAACTGTTAACATCAGAGGTTCATTTTGCTTAATAGGCTTTACCTTTTTTTCTTCAGCAAGCCCTACTACACGTTCGAGGAGCGTAGCTTGAACTTGTAGTGTTTTTTCCCATACTGGCGGAAGATTGTCGGGTTTCCCAACAACATTTCCCACCAAACCGTCTCCCTTTGTAATAGATGGATCCAATTTGGTTCCTAAAGCGATAAGTCCTCCAGGCTTTGCCTCTTCTAGTTTAATGTTACCGCCTGCCTGTACTGTTGTAACAACCGAGTATAATCTTTCAAACGGGCCGTCTTCCTTTTGCTGAATGCCGGGTGCTATCTCAATTTCGTCTTCAGTCTTGAAAATACCTTCGAGAATCGTGCCCCCAATAACCCCCCCAACTAATTCTTTGACTGTAGCACCTGGCTTATTAATATCAAAAGATCGTGCAACATAAAGTTTAGCCGGTTTATCAAGATTTCGTTTTGGAGTTGGAATAAACTTCTCTAATGCAGAAGTAATAACATCAATGTTGGCTTTATGAAGTGCGGAAATAGGAATTATAGGTACATCAATATCAAGCGTTTGCTTAACAAAGTCTCTGATTTGCTCATAATTAGTCTTAGCATCTTCATCAGAGACTAATTCAACTTTGTTTTGTGCGATGACAATGTTCTTGATACCTGTTATTTGTAACGCTGCTAGGTGTTCTCTTGTTTGTGGTTGGGGGCACTCTTCATTTGCAGCAATTACGAGTACTGCGCCGTCCATAATCGCTGCACCTGACAGCATTCTCGCCATCAGTATCTCGTGTCCTGGTGCGTCAACAAAACTAATTTTCCTCACAAACTCAGTTTTCGAGCCACATGCAGGGCATTTTTTTTCTGTGGTATAATAAGGCGGTTCACAACCTGTACATTTGTAGATTACACAATCAGCGTAACCTAACTTGATTGAGATTCCACGCCTTAGTTCTTCTGAATGCGTGTCTGTCCAGATTCCACTAAGAGCTTGGACTAAACTAGTCTTACCATGATCGACATGACCTACCATTCCGATATTAATTTCACTCTGTACCTTCTTTTTAGCCACATGGAAACCTCCAACTTTAAATAAGAGACATTGAATCTACTAAAAGTAAGGTGCACTACTTTTTAGTTTTTCTCATTATGATGGCACGCGCGAGGTGTGTTTTTCAATTATAATGGACATGTATCTTTTATAGTGAATAAGCAGGAATACACAAACTGAGGTCTTTGCGATCATTGATATAGGCAACCAACTCTGTTTGGTTCGATTTTAATTAAAGAACAAATCGTCTGGGATAATAAGACTTTTAAATATAGATTATAGAATTGTAGTGTCTTGCTTTTCCTAACTTTTACTCTAATCTTTTTATTCTTAGAGCATTTAAGGGGATAAAATATATTGTATAAGAATATCAAAATTCAGGACACAGTGAGAGTCGATCCAAGTCGATTTGGAGAATCTTTAGAAGATGTGGTCCTTGAAATTTGTCGCGAAAATTATGAAGGAATTATCAATTCAGATTTAGGACTGATTATTGCGGTCACTGGTATTGAAGATATAGGCGTTGGAAAACTAATCCCTGGAGATGGAGCTGCATATCATGATGTAGTTTTCAATATTTTATCTTACAAACCAGAAGATCACGAAATAGTTGAGGGCGAAGTGGTTGAAGCTACAGATTTCGGTTTATTTGTTAGATTAGGTTGCATAGATGCACTAATTCATGTTTCACAAGTTTATGATGATTTCTTTTCGTACGATGGAAAGCACGCGCTACAAGGACGAGAAAGCAATAGGATAATTCGTGTTGGTGACAAAATTCGGGCACGAGTAATAGCCATCTCATTAACTAAAAACGCAATTCGAATGGGACTCTCCATGAGGCAACAAGGACTTGGTGCAAAGACATGGATTGAAGAATGGGTTCAAGAGTCTGAAGGAGAGAATGGAGCAGAAGCTGAAACAGAAGAAGAACCCAAACCCAAGCCAAAAAAAAGAAGAAAAAAGCGTCGCAGGTGAGCTTATTTAATTAATGGTGATAAATATGAAGGAAAAAGCGTGTCGAGTGTGTCATAGAATATTCTCTGAAAAACAACAATGCCCTGACTGTAAGACGTATACTTTAAGTGAAGACTTTACAGGGATCGTGTGGATTTTCTCATTGGAAGATAATCAAATAGCTAAACAGTTGAATGTTACTAAACCTGGCAAATATGCTCTTAAGGTTAGATGAGATCTTCGTCAAATCGAAAAATTTAAAGATACAATTGAATTTACGTAAGAACTCTCAATGGAGGAACTTGAACTTGAGTTTGCAGATTGAAATTCTAAATGAATTCGAAAACCCATTGTTAAAAAGAAAAGAACTTGAATGTATTGTTAGACATCCCAGAACTGCAACTCCGACGCGCGCAGAAATTAGAGACAAACTTGCAGCTCTTTTGAATTGTGACAAAGAAGCGCTTTTTGTTGAAAAAATTCTCTCAGAATTTGGAGTTTCAGTAACTAAGATCTACGCAAGAGTATATTCTTCACCTTCTGAAGGTGAAAAGATAGAACCATCACACATTATCGTAAGAAACAGAGGTAAAACTGCTGAAGAATAGAATATATAGTCATCAAGATTCGGTATCATATTTCATCAAAAAGTACATTAATTGAAGTAAATTAATGATGAGGTTCTAAAATGGTACATAAATATTATAACATTGATGAAGATTACAAAAAAACTACCTTATTAAAGCGTAAATGTCCTCGCTGCAATTCATTTATGGCGGATCATTATGATCGTTATGCATGCGGGAAATGCGGTTATACAGCATTTAAAACCCAAGAAGAGAAGACTAAAGATAAAAGTAAAACAAAGAAGGCGGTTAAAAAGAAATAAAAGCACATTTTTCTAGATATTGTCCATTTTATATTATCTCTTTTTGAAAGAAGCGTGACAGTATATGCTTTGCATAGGGCTTGAGGGAACTGCCCATACTCTTGGAATTGGAGTAATTGATTCTAATGG
>JBHLOP010000233.1:0-3638 GCA_048940375.1 Promethearchaeota archaeon
ATTACCGCTTTTGCTTGCGATAATACAATATAATCAAATATCTCTTGACCTATTTCTTCAGGAGGCGTTCCTTTTAATAAATGAGCGCCAATTGGTGCAAATATGTCTCTTCCATGAAAAGTAGATGAGATTTCATTTCTTATGTATTTTCTATTTGTTATTTCGTACACATGCTGTATGTCCTCGCGTTGTGCTGAGAGCATTAATAGTCCATTGTCTGGACCAACGTAGAAATGTTTTTTTCCCTCTACTATAACCCCCCTTCGTTCTGTTCCAACTCCAGGATCTACCACACAGACAAAAACAGTTCCATCTGGAAAGTAAGGTGCAGCAGTCGCAAGTATGAATGCCCCATCTTTCACATCTTGTCTTGCTGTATCATGGGTTATATCTACTATTATTGCATCGCTACAAATCTCAAGAATGATTCCTTTCATAGAAGCGACATATGCATCTTTAGTACCGAAATCAGACATTAATGCAATGACTTTTTTGTCCACGCCTATCACATCTACATTGATTTCTCGTTGTTCCTTTTTAAATTTTAACTTATGCCGCGGGAAGCCCCATCCGAAAGGGTGGGGAGGATGTCACTTTTCTTCTTTGCATGGTTGAAAAAGAGAGGCATGAAATAGAGTGGGAGCGGTATTATCCTGTATATCTCAATGACTCAGCAGGGGCAATCCGACCTGCTTGCCATGCAGGAAGCATTGCGCCTAGAATGGCTATCACTAGAGCTACAATGGAAGTTTGTACAATGATCTCCCAGGGCATTACAAAATCGAAAGTCCAAGGCATTCCACCAGCGACACCAACAGCCTGAACAACCGTATATCCCACGACGTACCCATCTATAAGCCCAAGGATAAGCCCAATCAGAGCTAGGAAAATCGCCTCAAATATGAGAATTTGCATTACCTTAGACTTTCTTATGCCTATTGTTCGGAGTAAACCAATTTCTCGCCGTCTCTCGCTAACTATTTTAATCATGGTAGTCACGAGAGCGAGCAAAGCAACGATGATTGCGGCATAACTGATGATAGCGAAAAATGAGCCTACACTTTGGACTTGTTCGCTAATGTCTTTTTTGATGTCTTCCTTGATTGAAAATGATAACTTATACTCATCGCCCCACTGAGTGTCAATCTGATCTGCCACAACTTGCGGATCAACCTCTGTACCATTAGGATAGCGTTTATCTAATTTGATTGTGAAAAGATGTGCTGTTTCGTCAAAACCAAAATCATAGAACTTATCAATGTCAATAATGGCGAAGAAGCCTGCCTGTGGATAACCAAACAGGTCATTATGCATTATTCCAACGACCTTGAATTCGGTGTAATTTCCATGTGCCCAGATACCAATCGGTGTTTTTTGACCCACCTTTGCGTTAAGTTCATAGGCTAACTTGTCACTTATGATACACACATTTTCCTGAGAGTTTTTGAGCCGTTTAAAGAGGGTAAAGTGATCTGTATCATTTGATTCAATGATTTCTGAATTTTCGTTTATTACGGCATAATTAGTGCTGTTGACTCCAATAAGCAGAGAATTATAATCTCCGTCCCAGAGTTCGAAACGAGCACCTGACATTTCTTGGATAGTTAAGGCAGGAACACAACCTTCACTGGTGTTTTCCCAGTGAATACCCTGGATGTTTTGAGTAATGTTTCCGCTGAGATTCGGTGGCGCACCGACATTAGAAACGACAAACATATCTGCTTCAAGGTTTGTATCTACCCAATTAAGAATTCCAGTGCTGATCGCATTTGTGATTGTAGCCGTTATGATCACCATTGCCAACGCTACTGTAAAAATGCCAAAGGTCAATGTACTTCGAGTAGGCTTTCGTGCTATGTTTTTACTCGCAAGTGAACTCACATATCTTAAACCGGGAACGTTTTTAAGTAAAAAATTAAAAAAACGTCCCACACCTCTTAAAACACCTGCAGTAAAGAGAATGGAGCCACTCAAGAGAATAAAGCTCGAAATAAATGAACCAATGTAGAACATATCAATAAAACCGACTATCAACAAAACTATACCTGCTGAAATCACCAAGTATTTTCGTTTGAAACCACCGATGACAAGGAGTATACCAGTAGCTGCCAATAACAAGAACATTCCAGTTAGAATGATGCCCAGAAAAGTTCCCGCGTAAAGTTTAAATACTGAAAAAAATGAAAAAGCGAATAGAAGTGGTATACCAATAATTAGGAGAATACTCCCTGCTGCAAACCATTTTATGCGGTGTCTTAGTATAATTTTCTCAGTTGTCCTAGCTTCTGGTCTCAATGCGTTGGTGATTTTCAAAGAAGTCATCGAACAGAGCGGATATAGCCCCCCAATTATCGTGAAGATGACACCAAGAAAAAAGCCATCGCGGAGATAGGTTGGGTTAATAGAAATTAATCCAGGTTCTACAATATATCCAGCAGTACCTAATATCGTGCCGCGTGTAGTACCGAATGCAGCAGTATTTTGGAGATACAAATATAGTACACGTGATAACCCGATACCAGTGAATATACCTGTTACACTTCCAACTATTCCTAATACAATAATTTCGTAAAAGAACAATCGAAATATATGACTCTTCTTAAAGCCTATGGATCGAAGCACGCCAATTTCATATTTACGCTCTGCAATGGTCATATTTACTGCATTGAAGATAAGAAAGATCATCGCAAACAAGCTTGTCATAGCGGCGAAAAGGATACCAATTTTCATCGCCGCCATTCCTGCTCTTGCATTTTCTAATTGAGTTTGTTTAGGTGCAAAAACCTCAAGATCCTTATCCTCTTCGTCTACTACTTCTTTGATTCTTTGTTGTACATCTTGCCATCTGTCTTTGTAAGCTTGATCCATTTCCACTATAATCTTATCAACCCTGTCTTTGGTTTTAGGAAAGAATTTCTGGGCCGCATCTAACGGGATGAATACATTCAAACCAAAGGCTACCTCTCGGGTTTTACCAGTGGCTTCTGCAACGGCTGCAAGATCAAAAATTCTGGTTTTCACATTGCCGCCGCTTGATCTGTATTTGATTTTAAGTGAGTCGCCAACGGTGGCATTAATCTGTTCGCCGTCCTCTGCCACCTTAGTAAGTTCTTCCATCAATAGTTCGCTAACAATGGCGTTTTTTCCGATAACGAGGTCATTAATTGGTTTGCTGGTATTATAATCAAATAAGTCGCCAAACTCATTGTCATAATTTGGATCAATGCCAATCACTTGTGCTGCAGTCGAATTCCCGTCTTTAAAAACCCAGATAATACAATATCGTTGTATGCGTGGGGTCGCTGCCTTCACGCCCTCCACTTCCAAGACTTCCTTTATTATATCTTCATCAAAAGGCTCTCCATCAATTCTACTGATTTCAAAATCCATTTTACCTCCTGTGAGTTCGATGACGTTTAAATAACTTTGAACGGCATTTTCACTAGCAACATTGAAAGCGACGTAGAGGGAAACAGATAAGAAAATACCTGTCACTGTCAAAATGTTACGAACTTTCCTCCGTCGAAGATTTCGAAATGCAAATTTTACTAGTCTTTTATCTTTCCAAAGTAGCACGGCTATTATTCCAATAATCACCGGAATGATTAAAATAATTGAATTTACTCCTAAGACATCTA
>JBHLOP010000022.1:0-15022 GCA_048940375.1 Promethearchaeota archaeon
TTCTTGGGACGCGGTATTAGCACCACTACCGCTGCTGAAGGATCCTTAAAATTGAAGGAAATTTCCTATATTCATGCGGAAGCCTACCCTGCGGGAGAAAGTAAGCATGGTCCTATTGCACTCATTACTCCCGATTTCCCAATAATGTTTATCGCTCCTCCCGACGAGACACATGATCACATTATTGGCAACATAATGGAAATGAAGGCACGAGAAGGCACTATCATTGCGGTTATTGATGAAAACGATCAAAAAATTAAAGAGCTTTCAGATCATTCTATAAATATCCCTAATGTGCCACCTATTCTATCTCCAATACCCTATGTCGTGCCTCTTCAGTTATTTTCGTATTATGCAGCCGTAAAACTTGGTTACTCTCCAGACATGCCTCGTTCACTTAGCAAAAGCGTCACAGTATTATAGAGCAAGCAAAGTGCAAAAAGGGTTTCATTGATTTTGAGTTTTCTTCTGAAACTTGAGGAGAAGATTTAATAGGAGAAGAAATAAACATTTTATGATTAATTATATTTAATGAACTTCCATTTTTCAAATGCTGGGAGGGAAATGAAGCAAGTAGTCTTAGAAAATAAATTAAAGGAAATTAGAATACGCGTCGATAAGTTTTCGGACTACGATATTGAAAAATTCGTTGAAAACTATCCTCTTCTTAAAAAATACTATTCAAAATTAAACGTAATAAACGGTGATTGCAAAAAGTGTGGATGTTGTTGCGTTGGGGGAATTTCATTATCAGAGGCGGAAATAAACGCAATTCGTGTGTTTATACCTGAGATTGATGACTTCATGGAAACAATTATACGTAAAGACCTAATTACTGGCGAGATTATCAAATACCCCGTTACAATGCGGACAAAATATGGCTACTGTATTTTTAATGCAGATGACGGAGCATGTATTATTCATAAGATTCGACCTATACTTTGTCGGGTGTTTCCTTTTTTTCCGAAGGAACAAGGCACTTGTGTAAAAGATGTAACCTTCACTGGCCTAAGTATAGATGAAGGAAAAGAAATATGGATGGCTCACTTTTTGGAAATTAAAAAATCAACAAACAGGCATTAGTCCCGGTTTATGTCATTCAAACCATAGATCTCGTAATATCAAATGAAGAAGTTAAGTAACTAGGGAACTCTTTCGATTAGCTTAACAGATTAAGTTGTTTTAACAAATTTATTGCCGTTCTAGTTACATCCAGAGAAAGGAGATCTTTAAGAAGAATCCATCTGACATCTTCTGCGTCTGATCTTGGAGAAATCTCACCACTTTCTCTCGTGGCAAAAAAGTCTATAATGACATAATGATATTGCACTTTCTCGTTGTCATCTTTAATTACTACATCAACAACTCCTGCAAGGTCGCCGATTTTTACCGAAAGACCAGTTTCTTCTTTGACTTCCCGTTTTGCAGCATCTTTAACTGCTTCTCCAACGTTTACCAAGCCTCCAGGAAAAGACCATTTTCCCCTACCTGGTTCGTTTCCCCTTTTAACCAATAATATCTTTTCGTTACCATCTAGGACAATTGCGCCAACGCCCACAAGAGGTCTTGTTGGATAATTTCTTTTAATATAAATCCTCTCCTGTAAATACGACCTGTTAGTTCTCTAAGAATTGTTCTGTCCATTAAAAGCTTTTGATTGAATCTGAGTTTATCTTTTCATTGAATGAGGAAATTTTGTATTGTTAATATACTGTTCGTTTGTATTTCGACACAATCGGAAAGAAATAAATAGCGATGTTTAATTGATTCATTAGATTTATGTTTAGGACTTACAGAATTAGAAAATTGTTTGTTTTAATTGGAGATTAAAAAAATGCACTCTTTAGAAATAAACCCTGAAATTGCTTTAAGTAGGATCAGTAGATTTATAGTTAAGCGTATTGATGATGCGAAAGCTAATGGAGTAATTATTGGCTTAAGCGGTGGATTAGATTCATCTGTAACTGCTGCTTTATGTGTGCGTGCTTTAGGTCACGAAAAAACCTTTGGGCTGTTAATGCCAACGCAGACAACTCAACAACAAGATATTGATGATGCAATAAAAATTGCCACTTTACTTGGTGTGAAATACGCAATTGAGGACATATCTCCATCCTTGAACGCTTTCAAACAGTTTCAAGTATTTGATCCGGAGAAAAAACTTATAAACGGCAACCTAGCAGCTAGATTAAGGATGAGTCTCCTATATTATTATGCTAATCTACATAATTGGTTAGTAATTGGCACGGGTAATAAGAGTGAGCTTTTAGTGGGATATTTTACCAAATTTGGTGATGGGGGCTGTGATATCTTACCTCTCGGCGACCTATACAAGTGCCAAGTCAGACAACTGGCCGATTATCTCGAAATTCCTCAAGAGATAATTAAAAAGATGCCTTCAGCAGGACTTTGGCATGGACAAACAGACGAAGACGAACTAGGCACAAAGTATGATACTTTAGATAAAATCTTAAGTGGTCTTGAGCAATTGATGATACCGAATGAGATTTCTAAAGAATTCGATATTCCATTAGAAGTAATAAAAAAGGTAGAAATCATGCTTCGTAAGAGTGAACACAAAAGAATTGGACCAATAATCTTCAAAATGGGATCTCGAACACCTGGCTTCGACTGGAGACTCTCTATTGCATCTAAAGAAACTTAAATGAAATCGTAAACTTTCTTTAGAAAGTTTCAAAATAAGAACTAATATATATTTAAGAGTGTTAAAATTGACTTCATCTGCAATTAGAAAAACAGAATTTTCTGAAACAATTTCAGATGTGAAAATCGGTTTAGAAATACATGTACAACTTACAGCTTTGAAAACAAAACTATTTTGTGGTTGTCCTACTGATTATCGAGGTATGCCTCCTAATTCAGTTTGTTGTCCGATTTGCCTTGGCCTACCTGGAACATTACCTTTAATTAATAAACGTGCTATAGAATTGGCAATGATGGTTTCACTTGCACTTAATTCGAATATATCAAGAAATAGTTCGTTCTACCGTAAGAACTATTTTTATATTGATTTACCAAAAGATTTTCAAATTTCACAATACGACAAAGCTGGTGGCGTCCCAATTGCGATTGGAGGTTTAGTTGAATTTGAAATGAATCATCAAAATAAAGTAATAAGAATCCGTCGGCTCCAACTTGAGGAAGATCCAGGCCGTTTGAAGCATATTGGATTGATTGAAAAATCTCCTTATACTTTGGTTGATTATAACAGATCTGGGATAACTCTTCTGGAAATAGTCACTGAACCTGATTTTACAACACCAGAAGAAGCGCGCATCTTTCTTCGAAAACTGCGTTCTATACTTGAGCACTTAGGTGTAGCTGATTTGAATTTACAGGGCTCTCTTCGTTGCGATGCAAATATTTCTGTAGGATACGGAAGACGTGTTGAGATAAAGAACATTAGTTCGTTTAAAGAAGTTAAACGTGCCCTAAGCTATGAAATTATTAGACAAAAACAGGCTCTTCGACGTGGAGAGCTTATAGCACAAGAGACTCGACATTGGGACGAAGATCGCAGAATAACTTTTACGCTTCGTACAAAAGAAGAAGAACATGACTATAGGTACTTCAGGGAACCAGATTTACCGACTATTGAAATCTCAGACGATTGGATCGAAAAAATTAAAACAACCATGCCGGAATTACCTGATGCTAGAAAAGAAAGATTTCAAAAGACTTACCAAATCCCCGCTTATGATGCAGAAGTACTGACCAGTGAGAAATATTTAGCAGACTTTTTTGAATCCTGCATAACTTATGATGTGGACGCAAAGAAAGTTAGTAATTGGCTTATGAGCGACTTTTTACGTTTTGTAAACGAACTTGATCTTGAATTTAGTGAGATTCTACTTACACCAGAAGATTTAGCTACTATGATCCGTTTAATTGATCAAGAAGTAATTAGCGGAAAAATTGGTAAGACAGTTCTACGGGAAATGCTTGCAACTGGAAAGACCCCGCAGACCATAATAGAAGAACTTGGCCTTAAGAAAATTGATAACACTAGTATCATTTCTGATAAAGTAAAAGAAGTCTTTGAAGAACATCCAGATGCCGTTCACGATGCTATGACTAACAAAAACGCTATTCGTTATCTTGTAGGACAGGTTATGGCGAAAACCAGAGGGAGGGCAGATCCTGTTTTAACAAATGAAATCATTGAACTAAAATTGGAAGAATTAAAGCCCAAGAATACACAACTGGATGAAAATTGAATTTAGCTCTTCATTTCATTTTTATCAATAATTAAATCTATTGTCTCAATAACTCCATTGCCAGTGAGTGCGTTTGTTTCAAAGTATTCGTTATTAATCATTCCCCGCAGTTCGTCACTCCTGCTTTTGTCTACTAAATCTATCTTGTTCACGACAAGATAAATTTCCCCAAAAAGTTCTTTAAGATCCTCATATAAAGAAATTTGCTCCTTCAATGGATATCCGCAAGTTTCTGAGGGATCTAAAATAAAAAGAATAACCTGAGCCAAGTACTTTAATGCGGTAATTGCCTGTAATTCTATTGGATTCCTTTTGTCAAGTGGACGATCAAGGAGACCGGGAGTATCCACGATTTGATATATTGAAAGACCTCTTTGTATATGGCCTATGGCTATAGTTCGCGTGGTGAAGGGATATTCAGCTATTTCTGGTTCTGCTGTAGATACATGAGCCACGAAACTACTTTTTCCAACATTAGGATAACCCGCTATAACTATCGTAAGTTTTTTAGGATCCACAGATGGTAATTTTCGCAATTTTGGTCTAGCCTCTCGAATAACGTTTAAATTGTTCTTAATTCTATTAATTATTGAACTTATACGCCCGTATGCTGCTCTACTTAACTTTATAACATCTGCTAATTCTCTTGCTCTCTTGATTTTAAAGATATAATTTTGAATTAGTTTCTTAACCACTCTACGTGTACCATAAATTGAGCCAAGCGCATTTTTGAGTTGATCTCTGCCAACAAGTATGTCAGCTAATTCAGAATAAAATGGATGTACATCATCTATCGAAGGAATCTGTTTTACTATGCGTTTGAGTCTTGAGTCCAGAAATCCCTCTATAACTCTTAATTTCTTACTTTCCTTACGTTTTGTCCTTATGATGCGTGGTACTTTTCTGGGAATCTTAACTTCAGTTCGAGAAGCTTTGCGAAATGCTTGATCCAAAAGTTCCTTTGAAGTTGGGACGTAGTTAATCTTGATAAATGGATTTCCATTTATAGATATTTTAGACACCTTCTTTGTAGAGTATAGGGCTCTAATCAACTATTTTACAGTAGAAGAAGAATCTTCTGTTCTTAAAGTGCTTTTTAGTTGACGCATTTTTTCCATTGTGAGGTTGAATAACTGTTCCGAAATTATAGATTCCTCTTTGGCATATTCTAGTTTTTCTAAATCGATGACTCGTACAAAATCATCAGTTCGGATCAAATCTACTTCAAGATCAACATATCTGACTCGATGAGGTTCTGGATAGAGTCCAGGATAGAGCTCTACTGGAGTATTTATGTTGAGATATTCTCCTTTGAATATCCCATCACTCCCGAAATATGTTGTTTTTACAAAAAATTCTCCTTCTTTTATTTCCATAATGCCATAATCACCTTCTTCTTTGGGAAGATTAAGACCATCAAATCTTCCTCCGGCCTTAAACATTCGTTTTATGAGTAGTTTTCTTTCATTTGGATCGCTTTTTATTACAAACCCAGGCGATAGAAAAAGTGTCCTTCCATTAAACTTAACGTGATCAATACAGACTTCAGAGCCTAATGAAGGAAATGTTTCAGAAAATATGAAATCTGCAGCCTCGTTAATAATAACAGAATGTTCAGGCAATTTGGCAAGAATTCTTTCACCAAAATCAACTAATAATGATAAATCGTAACCCATTGCTTTGAGTTGGTGATGTTTTCTAACTGTTGCAACAACTTCGCTTCGAATTTTATCAAGTTTTACTTTGGAAAGACTTGGAAATTCCAAAAAAGTTGTTGTATTCTCTTCATATACGGCCGCTGGCGCTTTGATCTTTTCAGCTTTCTTAGATATCATCTGTGCTAACTTTTTTAAGTCCTCGATTTCGGCAATGAGCACTGTTACATCTTCTGAGGCTGCGGCTGTGCGCCATAAAACTCCCCATGAATCCGGTTTGATGGTTTTCCCCAAAAAGAATAACTCATCTCGTTTTTTCCCACGAATTTTATGACTTATCCGAACCGCATTTTCAGGAATCAAGACAGCATATTTGCCAGCTATTGTTATGTTTGGCTTTACTTCAGATAATCCAGGTCTAACTTTTTCTACACGTACGAGAAGTTCGTCACCTTCATTGATTTCTTCATGAAAGTTAGCATTATTCAGATGAAGTATGCCGTCTGTTCTCCCTAAATTTAATATCGCGTAATCCCGCTCCAAATTTACTCTCGTGACAATTCCTTTATAGAAGCCATTTGGACTGACTTTTGTATAAAAAACCGTAAGATCAGGAAGAAGCGGCCGTAAAATTTCAAGTAATTCTTCAATAGTCTCTTCTTTCCCATTGAGTTCTACGCCCTGTCTATTTCGTCTGTCAAAAATATCTATATCAAAAGGTACACGTAAATCCTCAATTGCCCCTTTGAAACGTTGCAA
The DNA here is from genome assembly GCA_048940375.1 of Promethearchaeota archaeon. GTDB lineage: Archaea > Asgardarchaeota > Sifarchaeia > Borrarchaeales > Borrarchaeaceae > Borrarchaeum. The sequence continues at coordinate 6,653 of JBHLOP010000022.1, forward strand.
AATAACAGTTGAAGGATATGTTAGTTTAAATCCATGATCTATGAGGATTTTCGCTAATGCGGTCGAGTATATTCCTCTGAGGCGCACTTTCGTTGCATTTTTTTCCATCTTCTCTCCCTCATTATTTATCTAGTCTAGAATGCTTAAAAAAGTCAATCTTCTATCCCATGAGTTAAGAGTGGTGCGGGGGATGGGATTTTCAGAAAGTAAGATTCTCTTACGTTTCCTTTGAACCCACGCAGGCGTGCGTCGAAACTTAGGACATCTAATGCTTCTCTACGCCACAGGATCCTGAGTCCTGCTCCTTTGGCCAAGTTCCCGTTACTCTCCATTGAGATGAGACCTCGGACACCCCCGCATTGAAATTCATCAAGATGTGATCGCTTCTAACAACGTCTATTTAAAAATATAGGGAAACAAACCTACAATATCATATGCATTCTTAAAACCGCATTAGAGATACCTGGTGCCATTTCTTAGTTTTTATAGAGGCTACCGAATCTTATTATGATTTCGGGACCTTTAAATCGCTCAGAGACCATTTTTCTTTACGAACATTAAGTACAATTGAGGTATTTGTACGCTCTATGTCGGGTATAGAAAGAACTTCCTTAATAAACTTATCAAGATCATTTCGAGAACTAAAGCGCGAAATTACTGCTATGTCATACTCCCCTGTAATATCATATACCGCCATTACTGGATCATGCTGCGCTATCTTTTCCTCCACCTCAACTAGTTTTCCTCCACTAACCCTTACAAGGGTTAGCGCAGTAAATTCATAGCCCAATTTCTCATAATCTAAGACAACAGAGTATCCTTTTATGACCCCTTCCTTTTCAAGATTTTTCACACGATTATGTACTGTTCCAGCAGCTTTCTTACGTCCAGTTTTTTCAAGTTCATCGGCAATTGAACGGTAACTAAGACGGGCATCCTCTTGAAGAAGTTTTATGATATCTAAATCTGTCTCATCGATGGTAAATTCACGTTCTTCTTGTTCTTCTTGTTCTTCTTGTTCTTCTTGTTCTTGTGGCATTTTTGCACACAACCTAATTATGTTGATGTTTTTGCTCACCTTTCAAGATGAGACACACTAACTTGTACGATTTCTTTAAGTATTTGGTGTAATTTCTTTGTGAGTGTACCTGCATATATTTCTTCTGGGATGATAAATAAAAGATATCCTAATTGTTGACACAAAGAAGTTATTTTTTGAGATATAAAGGAGTTCCACTGAGAGACATTATCGAAGAGAATGACGATTTTGTAGTTTGATGTATGAATATTGAGATATTCTTCAAAACTATTCCAAGCAAACTTAAGGCTTGCTTGATCAATGATCCCTGAAGTTTCATACTGAGAAAGGGGATATATATTCTCAACTTCACTAGGAACACATCCAAAAGGAATAACGAAAGTCACCAAATGTAAATAAGGAAAGTATTCACCAAAAACTTCTTTTAAACTCTCAATTAATCGGATATGTCCAGGAGATGACCCAAATGGTTTTATTTTCGTCTCAGGAAGAATAGTTAAAATTGGAGCGTCTGACGGTGGATGGTAGTACATTGTTACATGTTTTTGATGCTTAAGTAGATTAGGTCTAAATAATCCTACTTTTCCATAAAAAAACAAGCCCCTTCTCTTTGAGATAGGATCAAACTTTTCTAGCCAATCACGGTATTTTTTTAGATGACAAAACGCTTGTAGCAATCTCGGATGCATATGTGCCCTTGCTTCCAGAAGTTCCCAGAGTCGTCCGTCTAAGATTGCTTGACGTATCGTACGTATTTCTTGGAGAGAAATATGCAAATTGTGACTTGCCAAAAGTTCATATCTTAGTTCTGCATTAGTTGCATTCAATTCTGAAGGTGTATATTTGATACAAACAGGACATGAACATGGAAATACATCTAATGAATCCAATAGAAAAGTACCACTTGGAGTCATGTAACGGTTTTCTTTTGCAAACAATGCATAAGCAGCAGAATCAAAGGTATCACAGCCTAAAGCAATAATTAACGAGAAAAAAAGAGGATGTCCAGCACCAAATAAGTGAAATGGTCGTTGAATTGGTAAATTCATCTTTGCAGTAGCAATACCTTCAATTAACTTTTCGAAATTATATTGCTCCATAAACGGAGTAACGCTTCCAAGAGCATACATATCAAAAGGAAGATCATACATTGTTTTTGCACAATGCTCAATAAGTTCTGAGTAAGCACCACCTTGAATAGGTCCCACCCAAAGAATATCTTCAACATTTCTAAGATTCAGACTCTCCTTCGCCCTCTGTAACGTCTGTGCGACATTATATTTAGCTTGTTCATAGGTAAGATCAGGACCGATAGGGAGGTCTAATATAACTGCAATGTCAGAATGAATTTTTTCTTGAAAATCAATTACCTCTTCAGGGGTTATTGATACACCACCGTAATGTAGGATCTGAAATGCGCCTGAATCAGTCATTATAGGACCATTAAAATGGAAAAAAGAGTGAAGATCCGATAGATTCTCACTGCTTCTTGCGATATATTGTTTTAGTAGGTACGCACTTGTAATAATGATTTCACAACTAAATTCAGTTTCTAGTTTTTCTGGAGAAATCGGATTTTTTGTAGGATGCACAACTGGAAGTAAAGTAGGAGTATTGACAACGCCATGGCGGGTGTAAAGCTTGCCAATACGACCTCCTACATCATGTTCTATAACTTCAAAACTCAAAGAAACTTTCACATCGTTTCTTGGTTACTTAGAACTTCATAACTGATTAAGATGGCTTTCCGCTGGCTTTTTCTTCCATATATTTATCATAAACCGCGCTAATCCTCTCAGCAAGAGGGCCTTCGCCTTCAACTCCAGCTTCGGTTACAGTTATTTTGTTGTCTAAAACCGAAATTACTCCTGCTGATTCGTGTAGTTTAACCTGACCAGGTTGTGGAAATAATTTCGAGATTTCATCTGCTAATCCTTTCATATCAAAAGGTTTTTCTACTTCGAAAATGGCGGCGATTTCGTGGCCTAGAATAAAAGCACGATGATATTTGATTCCTTCAGAATCATTTGCATTGATTAGACAAAATGAAAGCGTATTCTGATCAAAACCCTGAAGTTCACCCTCAAAAACTTGCTTTGCGACCGTTATGACTCGTACTTTCTTGTTCATAAGGTTTTGAAGTTCGATGAAGAATTTTCGTGTGCTACTTGACATTATACGTTCCTCCCATCTAAAATCCATTAAGAACTAAGGATTTTTAAATTGTTCCTATTTAATTTTTATTACAAAGAAAATTTTTGGCTATATCACCGAATAGTAAATTAGAGATTGTGAGAAAAATGGTACAAACTATTTTCAGTGTACAAAGAATTGAACCTACTGAACTTGAGGATGTTTTTAGGATAAGATTAACATCCCAGGATGGGAAAATGGAACTCTCGTTTGAAGTAATTAAAGATTTATTTAATTTTGAGGAAAATTCCGAGTTGGATATATATGTTGATAAAATATCTCCAAAGAAAGCTGATGCAGCAAATCTACTTATGCAAGGAGATGTTTTTAAAGTGCAAAAAAAACAGGACGTAGTTCAAGTTTTTGGCTCACTTGGAGGATTGCAACTTCGTCTTATTCATCCTAAAAATAAAGAACTATTTCAAGCAACAGATCCTCTTATTTTAGCGATTTTTTAATGGAGTTGAGGATATGTTCAAAATAAAGAAAGGAATAACGAAGGACGATTTTGCAGATAATATCCTAATAACCGGATTCCATGGGATTGGGGAAGTGGGATATATTGCATCCACTCAACTTATTGAAGCATTTAATGGTGAAAGAATTGGCATAATTGATAGTGAAGCGTTACCATCATTTGTTGCAATGGAAAAGAATAGATTATCCCTCCCTTTTGAAATATTTAAATTTGATAGGTTTGTGACTATTTTACCGAACTTCCAACCTATTCCTCAAGAAATGCATGGATTTTGTAGGGGGATTGTTGAATGGGTGGTCTCTAATGAATTTAAGGAAGCATTTCTAATTGGAGGACTTGATAACAGATTTCAGAAAAGTGACGAAAAACCATTTAGGTGTGTAATAACACAGAAATTTGAAGAAAAGGCAAAGGAATTGGATTTACCAATTCTCGAACGCGGACTATACGTCACTGGCCCTCTCGCATTGCTTCTTGCATACTTTGAGATGGAAGATTTCCCATCACTAGCAGTCCTCCCATACGGAAAGAGAGATCGTCCAGATCCACGGGCGGCTTCAATTGCGGTCGAGCAGTTCAATAAACTCTACAATGTCGAAGTAGACATATCAGAATTACTCAAAGATGCACAAAGAATAGAAGAAGAACTAGAAGAAATGCTACGGCAGCAAAAAGAGAAAATGATGGAAGAAACTCAATCTTATGACCGAACAAACTATTACATCTAAAGGTAAATTAAATCTTTTCGTTAGTTCTTTCATCAACATAAGATAACTTAGTATGATTCTTACCCTCTTGTAACTTTTGCTTGATCACAAAAACTCGTATTTTTTCCTCTGCAATTATAAGTGTATTATTGATGGATTTAATTACAGAATGGGGAATTAAAATTGTTCCTTTCTCATCGCGCGGAAATTTTTCAATGTCTGGATGTTTAGTAGGCTTAACACAAACAGCTAATAAGTGACCATCACGCGAATTAATTATGAAATCAACAACCTTCCCCATAACAGAACCTTTTTCATCATTTACAGGAATACCGATTAAGTCCCGGATATCAATGATAGAGGAAGGTTCGATTTTAATCACCTGTAGAACGTAATGAAATACAGAAGACAAAATACTACGATAAAACTATATTGCCTCCAACCTTTTTAAACTCGACAACTCGTGATTTAAGTAGTTAATCAAGATAGCTAATCTTCTTAGAAAATATTGTAAAAAGAATCTTCATAGAAAAAGGTTTTTGAGCGAAAAGAAAGACACCTGTGACATTCTTCCTACTATAAAGGATTATGCTATTTGCCGATAAAGTTAAAAAAAAGACTTCGTATAGATATTGTCCAATGCTTTGCCACAATAATGTAACTCGTGGACTATTTTAATAATCTAAGTTCCCTCGTAATCAAAGAATTGAAGCGGGGGTGTCCGAGATCTCATCTCAATGGAGAGTAACGGGAACTTGGCCAAAGGAGCAGGACTGAGGCTCCTGTGGCGTAGAGAAGCATTAGATACCCTAAGTTTCGCGATTGCCTGCGTGGGTTCAAATTTCCTTGGCGATACATCGTCAGAATGAAAATCCCATCCCCCGCACCACCTTACCTTCCAGTAACGGGTCACTAGTTTTCTAAGAGGTCATTTTAATTTTCTCTTAGTGATTTTTCATTAGATTTCTATTCAGATTTTGATTGAATAATAGAGCGAGGACGGAACCCCTGAAATAAGAAGCCAAATAAAACTAACAAACCAATCTAATAATGCAATTACAGAACATATAACGAGAGCACTAGGGAACAAAAAAGCAAATAAACCAATCATAAATAGCAACTGAGATAGGCCTGCTGGATTAACGAAACTCGCACCTAATAAGTAGGAAGTTGCACCAATGAACAATGCAACACCAAATGGGAGAGGATAGCCCACAGCAATTGAGAGGACGTAGACTTTGCTTGCTTCAAGAATCCAAATTGGAAAGGCAATAAGGAGTGCAAGAGGTGTATTTCGCTTGTCAGTGATAAGGGTTTCGATATCTTTCGTCAGTTCTGACATTCCCTCAACTGCTTTTTTCTGAATTTGCTTGGCAGGCTTAAAGACCGTTTGCAAAATTTTAATACAAAAATTGACGAACCAAGGCTTTCGAATCAATATAAAAAACGCGATAAACAAAGCAATAATACCTACAGAGAACAACCACGACTGAATTAAATTTTGTAAATCGCTAAAAATGAATATGATAGAAAATGCGGTAATTAAAACGAGTGCAACACTATCAACAAAACGTTCAACAATTACTGAGGTCAAAGATTTAGAGAATGTGGTTTTTCTGTCTTTCGATAACCAATAGCTTCTAACAAATTCTCCGACTCGAAGTGGGATGATTGTGTTGATAAAGATACCAGAGCACAAAATCGGAAATAGTTTTACACTAGGGGGCAGTTTATAAGAAGAAAGAAGAAGATTCCATCTCCCAGTTCGAAGCGAAAAAGATAAAATTAAAAATAAAAATGTGGGGAACAACAAAAGAATATTTGCTTGCTCTAAGGCATTAAGAATAGCATTAAATCCAAGCTGGCTAAAAATATAGATGATTATGGCACTTACTACCACGAAGATAAGAATAACAAATACTGTTTTTCGTAGAGTAAAATTAACTGAAATTACTCTCACCTGTTTGACGCGATGAAATCTACTGAGATAAAAATTATTTCCTCTTTTTCCTACCTGCTCGCCGAGCAGCAATGAGCCCTACTTTTCGACCTGGGGGTGCATTTCGAGACACTGTTGTGGGACCACCTGGGCGCTGTTTACTGCCTCCGCCGTGCGGATGAGATACGATGTTCATAGCAACACCACGTACATGTGGCCATTTTCGACCTTTTGCGGTTATGAAGTGATATTTAGTGCCAGCTTTGACAAAAGGTTTTTCAGGGCGACCTCCACCTGCAACTACGCCAATTGTAGCCCTACATTTTGAATTAATTGTTATCGGTTTTTTTGAGGGAAATTGTACGATAGTAGTGCCTTTAGAATGCGAAATGATTGTTGCATAGCTACCTCCGGATCTTATAAATTTCCCACCGTCTCCTGGATTCTTTTCAATATTAAAGATGGGCGTTCCTTCTGGAATGTTTTCAAGTGGAAGAATATTTCCAATAGAAATAGTTGCGTTTGATCCATATTCAACAACTTGACCGATATAAGCAGATTCGGGTAAAAGCAATAAACTTTTTACTCCATCTTTATATTTTACAACGCCTACAGGGGCGCCACGTCCGGGATCATGATATAGACCAGTTATCACACCAGTTATTATACGTTCTACAGTTGATTTTGAGAGAGGGCGATACTTTACAACGCCTCTTCTCTTGTGAGTATGAGCACGAAATGTTGGAGAGCCACGTCCTCTTCTTTGTACAAGAACTTTCTTACCCATTACGTTATAGCCTCCTCATTAATATTGGAAGTAATTCTAGAACATTCCCAATTTTGCAGCGAGATCACTTGCATCTTCTTCATCAGCTAGGCGTACGTATGCTTTTTTTCTTCCATCAGGCAGAATAAGTGTATTAACACGGTCGACCTTTATATCGTAAAGAATTTCAACTGCTTTCTTAATCTCCCTTTTATTGGCTCGCCTATCTACGATGAATGCTAATTTATTTTCATTTTCGATCATATCGAACAGTTTTTCGCTGATTACTACATTATGAACAACTCGATGTAGCTTACCGCTAAGGATCGATTCTTTTTCCATTTTAGATGTTCTCCAAATAATTTATGTTTCTTTAGCCATTTGTTTAGCAAGATACTCTATCGCTGATTTTACCCAGATGGTAAGCCTTCCAGGGTGACCACCAGGAGCTAAAGATTCGGTATTAAGGTTATTAACATGAATAATATCTATGCCCGGATGATTTCTTGCCGCTTTTATTATCCCATTGTCTTCAGAAATCACAATAAGCGGACCTTTAGGCTTTTTATATTTGCGGCCTCTTAGTTTGCCCTTTCCGCTTCGAATTTTCTTGCCGCTTTTTGCCCGAATAATATCTGCCCAGATGCCGAGCTTCTCGAATACACTTTTAGTTTCACTTGTTCTAGTTAATGATTGAAATTCATCTGTTAAGATAATTGGGAATTTTGAAATCATCTCAGTAGAATGACCTCTTTTGCGAACGAGAATCTTATTCGCAGTCGCAGCTATGGCAGAACGTAGTGCAAAACGCCTCTCATTTTTGTTTATTCTTTCAACCTGTATCTTTTCTGATTTGGGAGGATGGGCTTGTCTTCCTCCAACAGCCATAGGGACAAAGGCAGCTTTTGAACCAGCCTGATGTCTACTTCCTTTTACACGAGGCACCCGAGCAATTCCTCGACCAACACCCATAGATTCAGCAGAAGTTCGCTGGCCCGCCTTTTTATTTACACCGTAAGGTTGAATACGTGCAGTGGTCGCTGCAATTACTGCACGTTGAATTAAGTCTGGGCGAAAGGGCGTGAAGAATATTGATGGTAGAGTGATTTCCTCTATAAAGGTCCCATCTAGATCATAAACAATTCCTTTTTCTGGAATATTCATTTGAATCGCCTGTTACATATTAATTTAAATTGAAGGAGTTATTTTGAAACATGAAGAGTGATTATCGTTGTATATATGAAAGTG
>JBHLOP010000023.1:0-14881 GCA_048940375.1 Promethearchaeota archaeon
TTTGGAGTTTTTGCAACTTCAAGAGGAGTTCTATATCCCAGTTCTTCGATAGGATAATCTCCCATACCATCTCCGACCAAGATTATGAATTTCATTGTATCACCTCGACAGACCTGTTTTCGTTGAAAACATCATTAAATTTGAATATTTAGCTAAAAACCTCCAAAAATTTCAGCACGCCACATCAGAACAAGAGAGGCGTGTTAATACGTCGTCGACGTCGTTCCTGGGAAAATACTATACAAAACACAGAAAGAATCAGTATAATTTAGAATAGAACTTATTACGCGGATCATATATATTACCCCAGGAATTGAAGAGTGTCAAATGGTAGATTTGTCACCAACTTTTAAACTTTTTTGCATGCCACTTACTAGGATGAGAGTGAATTAACACATAGAATACGTTACTAACATTTCCGTGAAGAAGCGCAATTCTTATGAAGCAATCTATTTAAGAATCCATTCGGTAATAAGGAGGCTTTCTATGGTGCTTATTAGAGTGGTATACTTTGCAATGCTGAAAGAATTGACAGGTAAACACTATGAAGAATTAGAAGGAGGTACTACCGTTGGGTCTGCCCTTCAAAAATTATTCGTGAAATACGGTGACAAGATGCGTAAAATTATAATTAAAGAGCGAGATATTCCGCATGATTCAGTAATAATCGCTTTAAATGGAAAATCAATAAAATTCTTGGAAGGTCTTGATACGAAATTAAAAGAGGGAGACAAATTAACGTTCTTTTTTGCTGCAGGAGGAGGAGGAAACAAAATAAATTCACTCATTTTACAAAAGCAAAATCGAATTGAGCAGCGAACGATACAAAAAGTTTAAATAAATAATTACTATCACCGGATACTATCAGTTTCTGGGGTAGAATAAATGATCCTTCTAATGCGATCTACTTTCAGCTTTACTAGTTCTTTCTATGTTTTGTATAGTATTTTCCCAGGAACGACGTCGACGACGTATTAATGCGCCTCTCTTGTTCTGATGTGGCGTGTTGGAGATTTTTTGATGTCTATCTCTTGTAATAATTTATATCTATCAAAAAGAAAAGGCGGATGCAAATCATGCGTGCTGTTATGAAGTTCGGTGGTACATCTGTAGACAATGGAACCAATTTCGGTTATGTAGCCCAAGTTATTGATTCGTATGCAAAGAATCACGAAGTAACTGTAGTCGTTTCAGCAATGGCAGGAGTTACCGACCAACTTATTTTATATTCAGAAAAATGCAGGAAAGGGATAGAAAAAAACGAACTTGAAGAATTTCTTCAAAAATTACTGAAAAGACACTTGAAGGCTGCAAGAGAAAGTATTGACGACGGATTGCTCCTAAAAGAGGTTGAAAGAAAGCTTACTGAAATTACCGAAGAATTAGAACAGGTGTTGGTTGGCATTTCTTTGTTAAAAGAATTGAGTCTACAAGCTAAAGATAAGGTGATGTCTTTTGGTGAACGACTTTCTACACCAATTCTTTGGGGTGCAGTTAAGAGTTTAGACATTTCTACTGTTTATTTAACAGGTTATGAAGCAGGAATTGTTACAGATGACCGATTTGGCAACGCACGACCGATCTGGGGTATGTCCATGGAAAGAATTCAGGGAAACCTGCTTCCGTTGCTTACCGAAGGAAATGTACTTATTATAAGTGGCTTTATCGCTGGGACAGAAGACGGTGTTATTACAACTCTAGGACGTGGAGGTACGGATTATTCTGCAGTAATAATTGCTGCCGCAATTGAAGCGCAAGAAATTATTTTTTGGAAAGACTCCTCTGGAGTAATGACTAGCGATCCCAAGATCGTGCCAAATGCACAAACTATACCAACTTTATCGTTCGCTGAAGCGATGGAACTGGCTTATTTCGGAGCAAAAATCCTTCATCCAAAATGTTTACAACCAATCATGAATGGAAGAAATATTCTTGTTCGTGTCAAGAATACCTTTGAACCGAATGCTGAAGGAACCTTAATCATACCCAACACAGAAAAAGTAGAAAATATTGCAAAAGCAGTGAGCTTGCTATACGATGCGGGCATTATTGAAGTAGGTGGTGCTGAAATGATCGGCACACCTGGCATTGCTGCACGCATATTTGGAGCATTTGAAAAAGCAGGCACCAATGTAATCATGATATCTCAAAGTAGCAGCGAGGCAAACATTTCCGTAGTGGTGAGCCAGTCTGACATTCAGAAAACAGTAAAAGTTTTGAAAGACGCATTAGATCTGAAACACTTAATCAAATATATTCGATCAGAGGACGACATATGTGTTATTGGCGTAGTAGGCGAAGGACTTAAAGGCACTCCAGGTGTTGCAGCAAGAGTGTTTCAAGCTGTAGCTGCTAAAGGAGTAAATGTTAGAATGATCGCTCAAGGATCATCTGAACTAAACATCAGTTTTGTTGTAAAAGAAAATGATGGAGCGTTAGCCGTTAAGGCGCTTCATGAGGCTTTTGAATTAGGTAAGAAAAACTAGGTGACAAAAATATGGTTTCTAAAATGGACAAAATCAAAATAGGCATATTAGGTGCTACGGGCGTTGTTGGACAAAACTATATCCGATTATTAGTAAACCATCCATGGTTTGAAATAGTAGATGTTGCAGCATCACCACGATCTGCGGGAAAAACCTATTATGATGCAGTAAAAAAGAAATGGCAGATGATAGTTCCCATCCCTGAAAACGTCAAGAATTTACTTGTCAGGGATGTACAAGATTTTAACTCGTTAAATCCAGAGGTGTCATTCGTATTTTCGGCAATGACCCTTCCAAAAGAAGATACCAGAAAGGTTGAATTTGCATATGCACATAAAGGAATTCCGGTAGTTAGCAATAGCTCAGCAAATAGACAGATAGAAGATGTGCCGATGTTAATACCTGAAATAAATCACAAACACGTAGATGTCATTCTAATCCAACAAAAGAACCGCGGGATTCTAAACGGCGGCTTTGTTGCTGTCAAGCCAAATTGTTCTCTTCAGAGTTACATGACCCCTCTTTATGCACTGGAACAAGCTGGATATAAGATAGAAAAAGTAATTATTACAACTCTACAAGCGATGTCCGGCGCAGGTTACCCTGGTGTGCCCTCATTGGATTTGGTTGACAATATAATCCCCTATATAAGTGGTGAAGAAGCTAAATCCGAAGAGGAACCGCTAAAAATACTGGGAAAAATCGGCGAAAAAGGAATTGAGAATTATAAAGATATTCAAATAAGTACAACTTGCACCAGAGTCCCAGTTGTTGACGGCCACACCGCATCAGTCAACGTTAAGTTTAAGGATAAGATCCCTACTCGTGAGGAGATTTTAAAAATCTGGAAGGAATTCAAGAGCGTGCCTCAAGAGTTAAAACTACCTTTTGCACCAAAACAGCCAATTATATACATTGATAATGAAGATCGGCCACAACCAAGGAAGGATAGAGATAATGATAAAGGAATGGCAGTAACCGTAGGTCGACTCCGAAAAGATAACGTATTTGATTGGAAATTTGTGAGTTTAAGTCACAATACCATAAGAGGAGCCGCTGGTGGCGGAATTTTAAACGCTGAATTGCTCAAAGCTAAAGGCTATATAAGATAGGGAAATCTCTTCTTAATGACCTTTCATAGCAGTTTTATCTTTTTTTTTAACGACAAAAATAATTCTGACAAGAATGAGAACAAAAAATAATAATAAGCAGTGTACAGTAACTTATTATGGATCAAAATTCAAAAGACAATATAACGCCTGCTCTACAGTATGGAGGACAGGATTACTTGTCAGAAACAGAAGACATTCCTGAAACTACTGAAGATAGAATAATACGGCTTCTATATGAGTTAGAGGATAAAAGTTCAAGTTTAAGAGACGATGTTGCCTATTTGCTTCGCACTCTTGCAAAACGACAAAAAGAAATCAATATACTGATCAATGCGTTGAAACATGAAGATAGTATTATTCGAAAGAACGCCGCGTATATTCTTGGAAATCTTAGAGATCCTCTGACTGTTGAGCCACTTATTGAGACATTAAATGACGAGGATGCGGATGTTAGAGGCGAGGTGGTTAGAACATTAGGCGCAATTAGAGATGATCGCGCTATAAAGCCTTTAATCAAAATACTAAATGATGAATGTCGAGAGATTCGGGGATGGGCAGCTTCAGCGTTAACTAAAATCGGGTCGTCAGCAGTAAATCCCCTTATTGCAACATTGGATGAAGATAACGATAATATTCGGATGAATGCAACATGGGCGCTTGGTCATATTGAAGATAGTGCTGAAAAAGCTGTGGCACCGATCACAGGAGTACTTGATGATGACAATGATGAGGTTCGTTTCTATGCAGCTGAAGCATTAGGAATATACATGGATATAAGAACCGTATTAACCTTGCTTTACTCATTGAGAAATGATCATGATGAAAGCGTTCGTTGGAAAATTATAGAGGCGTTAGGATTTATTAAAGATAGAAGAGCCGTCAACCCCTTAGCTGAAGCGCTAGCAAATGAAGACGCAGGAGTTCGTCGAAAAATTGTAGAAGTACTTGGTTTTTTAGAAGATAAAGGCGCAATTGTGGAGTTGCTCAATTCTTTAAAATATGATGAGGACCCAGGAGTTAGATGGCGTGCCGCAGAATCATTGATGTATCTTGATGAAGAACTTGCAATCGACCCACTAATTGTCGCTTTAAATGATGAAGATGCAGGAGTCAAAAGAAAAGCTGTGCAACTACTTGGACGAATTGGAGATCAACGCGCAATCCAGCCGCTTATTGAGATGAAAAAAGAAGAACTCGATATAACTATTTTTAAAAGAGTCGAAGAAGCTTTAGATAGCATTACTAAAAGAATTGGCTTAATATCTCAGGATAATCTCTGACCATTTTCGGCTCTAAGCTAATTTTAAGTATCATTCTTGTGGTGGGTGATAGATTGGATCTAATGACAGAAATTGAGAATGAGTATATCAACCGGACGCAAAAATCTCAGAAGATGTATCAACTTGCAAAAAAATTTCTACCAGGAGGAGACGCACGAACTGTCACGTTTTTTAAACCATATCCTGCTTTTGTTGTAAAAGGCAAAGGATACCAGCTTTATGATGCTGATGAGAATATCTATATTGATTTTCTGAATAATTATACCTCAATGATACACGGTCATCGCCATCCAGAGATCATTAAAGCGATTAAAGAGCAACTAGAAGAAAATATCCAAGCAGTTCATGCTCCAACAGAGTTCCAAATTAAATTTGCTGAGATGATATGTGATAGATTCCCATCTGTTGATAAAATACGCATTATGAATTCTGGTACTGAAGCCACAATGAATGCAATACGTTTGGCACGAGCATATACTGGCAAAGACAAGATTTTGAAGGCTGAGGGTGGCTATCATGGAACGCATAATAATGCGCAAATAAGTATACATCCCCATGTGGAGGATTCAAATCCTTTAACTCGACCAAAAAGTATTCCTGAGAGTAATGGTATTCCAAAGAGCGTCCTGAAAGATGTTATAATTTTCCCCTTTAACCATCCACAAATTACAGAAAATCTAATCAAAGAAAATAAGAAAGACTTAGCTGCCGTTATTGTAGAGCCGGTGATGGGTGCTGCAGGCATGATCTCTCCAAAAGACGATTATTTGAAGTTCCTAAGAGAAGTAACTAATGAAAATGATGTTCTCCTGATTTTTGATGAGGTAATAACTGCTAGACTTAGCAGAGGTGGGGCACAACAGTATTTCAATGTAATTCCTGACATTACTGCATTTGGAAAACTGTTTGGGGGTGGCACACCAATTGGAGTGGTTGGTGGAAGAGATGAAATTATGATGCTGTATTCTCCGGAGAGAAAAGAATTCTTAAGCCAATCAGGAACTTTTAATGCTAACCCTGTAACATTAGTTGGGGGCATAGCAACATTAGAATTATTGAATGATTCAGCTTATACACAATTGAATTCTTTAGGCAACTCACTAAAAGATGGCATTTCGGATACATTCAAAGAATTTGGAATCAATGCCCAAGTTACTGGAGAGGGTTCACTTCTTAACATACATTTCACAGAAAAGGATGTCATAGACTACAGAAGTGCCTCGACATCTAATGCTGAACTCTGCTCGTTACTCTATCTATTAATGCTTAACTATGGGATATGGATAGCTCCAAGATTGTTGTCATGTATTTCGACACCGATGTCAAAAAAACAAATTGAGTCATTTCTTGAAGCACTGAGGGCGTCCTTGAGTCGGATGAAGCCATCTTTTAAAGATTTAGCTCCCCTTTTGATTAAAAACTAATAGTCTATAGGTTGAGATGACTTTAGAAGGATTCGAAAAGACTCTTGTTTTTATTCTCTTTTCTTATATTCATCCTGCTGATTATCTCGCTGTTCATCTGAGCTTTAAATGTGAATATGTAAAAATTTAAATCTTATATCTTTTCTTTACTGTCTGGGAATACAATTGAAAACGAAAATTGTTGAAAAACCAACATATCAAATCATTGGGCAACTCAAACGAATAAATCAGAAGCAAACTGTATTAAGCCGTACAGCATGGGATTCAGCATTTCAAGAATTGAAAAAAAGGTATCAGCAGAGGCGAAATGAGCGAATTCAAAAAACACCAGAAGCTTACGCATTTAGAGACGCCTCGTGGTATCTAGCAGATAATCTAGGAAACCATGCAGGATTTATGCACGGAAATGAGGGACTCTATTCATGGGAAAGTCTTGAAAGTAATGACGAAAGCATGGATGCACATACCAACGTTCAAAAGATTACAATAAGCGACCCCGCTGAAATCTCTGAGAAAATAAAAAGTGTTGGTAGATTTTTTGGGGCAAGTTTAGTAGGAATAACTGCATTAAACGAGTTTTGGGTCTATTCTCATTCATACAACAGATTGAATGGGCAAAATGACCAAATAAACATTCCCTTAGAAGAATTCAGATTTGCTATTGTAATGGCAATAGAGATGGACTATGAAAAATTCACTATGTCAGATGTTGAAGTTTCTGCAGCAACTGGACTAGGATATTCTAAAATGGCTTTTGCAGCTGGCCACCTAGCACAATATATTCGAAATTTAGGTTATCGAGCTCTTCCTTGCGGAAACGATACCGCGTTCAGTGTTCCGCTTGCCATTGATGCTGGGCTAGGTGAACAGGGGAAACACGGAATGTTGATTACGCCAGAGTTCGGACCTAGAGTAAGACTGTGCAAAGTGATTACTAGCCTTCCATTATCGCCTGACACGCCCATTGATTTTGGAGTTCAAGAATATTGTGAAGTGAACTGCAATAAATGTGTTGATAATTGTCCTGCTCAAGCAATTAATGGCAAGAAAGAAGTTAAAAATGGAGTATTAAAATGGACTGCAAACGGAGAACGTTGCTTCAGTTTTTGGTGTGAGCAAGGTAATGATTGTAGTATCTGCATCAAAGTTTGTCCTTACAACAAGAAACGATAAACAAAAAATTGGGTATTAAATAAAGAGAATTTCATTGTTCAAGCACGAATTCGTCAACTGAAACACCGAAATGTCTTCCTCCTTTTTCAGTAAGAACGAGCACTTCATCGCCAACTTGTAATTCTGAAACAGAGATTGCTACTCCTTGTGGTGATACTAGTCTAATTGTTTCTGCGTTTTGTAGAAGGGTTTTTCCAACCATTCCATCGTATTCAGCTTTCACTAAAATGAGTGGTCTTCTTTCTATTTTTGCTCGACCAACAATAGCACTTCGAGTCTTCCCAGCTGCACTTACTATAAGCACTTCATCACCTGCATGTAGTTCTGAAAGATATTGCGTTTTGCCACTGGGGAGTGAAACATAGGCATGAACTGGTCCTGCATTAACCCTAAATGGTCGTGGATCGCAAAACTCGGCTTGAATTGTCTCCCCATGAACAAGAAATTGGAAATTTGATTGGGAGCCTACAAGTAATCCTTCTCCTATATCTAAAATAGAACATGTGTCAACGCATACTCTGTCACCCATGCCAACTTCTTTTATCTCTACAACTTTTGCGACAGATAAATCAAGTTTTCCCTTTGTACTTTCTAGGATTTTTGCAAGCACCAAAATTTCGTCTATACTTTTGGGTGCTATTAATACACCGTCAACACCAATTTCTAAAGTTTCAAACATCAATTTTGCAGCTTCTGTACTATCTACAATGCTAAATAATTTTGTCTCCATCTTATGCATGTAAGAAATCAGATTTTCGATTGGAATAACTTTCCAGTTTGGAGTATTAACAAAAACAACTGCAGCGCCTTTTTCCGAGGCTGCAAGTATCTTTTGCTCATCTTCTTTTGATGTCACATTGAGAATGATACCAAATTTCTTATTTACATTAATGAGTTGGTCCATTTTTTCTGAATTCCAGCCGTCTATTACTTTCATGTCTGACGTTGGTACTTCTGAAGAGAATGTAGAAACATTTCCTAATTTCCTTACCCCATCAATTATGGCAGAATCGTTGGAAAAAAAGGAATTGAGTCCTTTTTCGAGTGCGGTAGTTGCCAATTCCTTTATTAGAGGGAAATTTCCCTCTAAATGAAGGATTACCTGCTTATCTGTCAAATTTTCACGACCTCCAGTGTCTCATCTACTGTCCAATCTTCATAGACGATTTTCGCAATTGCTTGGACGATCCCTGTGGGATTATTGTGTTGAAATACGTTTCTGCCAAAAGTAAGACCTATACAGCCTGATTTCATCGCCCCTTCTACCATTTCGAGCACCGCTCTGTCATTATCTGCCTTTGCTCCTCCAGCAATAACTATTGGCACAGGACATCCGCGAATGACATCTTTAAAAGTATCTGGCGATCCTGTGTAGTTACACTTTACAATATCAGCGCCCAATTCTGCACCAATGCGTGCAACCATGGCCACATTTGTTGGATCTAACGGGTCTTTTACGTTTTCTCCACGGGCATACATCATTGCAATCAAAGGAACTTGCCATTGATCACATTTGTCCGCAAATTCTCCAAGTTTCAATAACATTTCTGGCTCGGTTTTACATCCTATATTGATATGTAAACTGACTGCATCGGCACCGAGCCTGATGGCTTCTTCAACTGATCCAGTTCTGACCTTTTTATTTGAATCAGGTCCTAAACTTGTACTTGCTGAGAAATGTGCTATGAGTCCACAGTTTGGTACGGCCTTCAAAGATCGTATAATGCCTTTATGCAATAATACGGCACTCGCATGTCCTTCAACTACTTTGGAAACAGTGTCATCCATGTCTTCGAGGCCTTTCACGGGACCCATCGATACTCCGTGATCCATAGGTATAATAAGTGCTTTACCATTTCTTAAAATTCTACTTAATCGAACTTCTTTTCCATTCATGATCTTACCTCCAATAATTTCTTCTTTTTATTAACTTGGCACGTTAAGACTTTCTTTGACTTGCTTAAGTGCATGATCTCTTTCGCTCCAATTTACAAAAACACGGATATTTGAATTAATTGTCAGAAAGCCGAAGAGGTTAATTTTAGTAAAGGGATAGCTAATTCTTTCAATAATTCCTGGCGTTGTCTCAAGATCTCTTCCGCTGATAGTAATGAGGGCTAAGTCATCGTGATTAGTTATCGCCTTACCAATATTTGCGTCAATCATTTTTTTGTGGAGCATCCCAACTAAAGAATCAACGCCTGTTTCAGGGATAGTTGCATAAAAAATCACAGATCCACTTTCTAGTGACGCACCGACTAATTCACTTCCTGCATTTTGTATTTCTTCAATTAGTGCGTGGACGTTTTCGGCTTTGGAAACATCTTTTCCTACAATTGTTAACATTTGCAATTTTTGATTAAATAATGAGACGTGGAGATCGGGGATTACTGCACCACTAATTACGGTTCCACCTTTCGAAATATGGCCATTGTGAAAACCAACGATACGTATGTCCATATCTTTTGTCTTATAGCTTAATGCTTTGTTGTGAATGACTTTGGTTCCTGCAGATGTTAGCGCTATAACTTCTTCTACATCTAAATGATCTATAAGTGACGCTTCTACTTTTTTAGGATCGTAAGAATAAACACCTTCTACATCTTTGACTAAAATCACTTCTTGAGCATTTAAACAATTTCCTAGTAATACCGCTGTAGTGTCGCTCCCGTTACGCCCAAGTGTTGTAATCTTACCGCTATTTTTGTCCTTACCAAGAAAACCAGGAATGACGACAACCTTCTTTTCTCTGATTAATGGCAGGATATATTCGTTTACGGCTCTTCGTGTTTCCACAATATCGGGTTCTGCATTACCATGTCGGTTATCTGTGAATATAGGCCATATTTCAGAGGAGGGATCAATTAAAATGGCTTTCAGATCCTTGTCGTCCAAAGTTTTGCTGTTAAGAGCGCTTATCATTAACCGTGCGCTGGTACGCTCTCCCATCGCCATGATTTCATCTAATTCCTCCAACTTCACTTTACCATTCGTACAAGACTGTGCAAGCGAAATGAGTCGATTCGTCATCCCGTTTAAAGCAGATACAACGACGATAAGGCCTTTTCCTTGGGCGTATTCACTTAAGATATGGTCACCTGCTTTTGCAATAGCCTCGCCCGATTCCAGGCATGAACCTCCAAATTTCACAACGATAATATCATTATTTTCCAATAAAAAACCTCCAAAAAATCGCTGCATTCCCGCTTAGAAGCGGAAATAGAAGCTAAAATAGCTATAAAAGCTATAATATGTATAACTCCAATAGGGCATTGCAACTGTGTTGGAAAAAGAAGAAAGCTTGTATTCTAGTTCTTCAAAAGAAAATTCGTTAGAAAACAATGAGGTGCAATCTAAACAATCCGATGGTGTCATCTTAGTAAAAACTAGGCCTCCACAACACAGACACCTCTCGCGTGAAAAAGGCAACACCCCATAGGCAACACCCTTAATAAGGAATTACGCACACTATCGTACATCTGCCTTATAAACCTTATGTAGAGTTTGTTATGGAGGACTATTTATTCTGGTGGTGAACTTTGAAAATCGAGTTAGAAGTTGAATTAAGGGATCGCCCCGGTGAATTAGTGAAATGTTTAGAACCTATATCTGCTCTAGGAGGAAATATTCTACAAGTTATTCATAGCAGGTCGTCAAGTGTTAGAAAAGGCGTTGCACCTGTTTCAATTCATTTTGAAATTGAAAATATCGATGTGATTGAAGATATTAAACTTCTTATGGAGAAGCAGGGGATACATGTCGTAAAATGGGCACAAGAATTTGTAGGTTTCAAGAAAATTGTGCTTCTTATCGGACATGTGTTTCAAAAAGACATCACTGATACCATTATTCGTCTTCTTGATAGTGGTGTTTTAGTGAACGAAGTGAACGCAAAAATCACACAGAAAGAGGAAGTTTCAACGGTGAAATTTTCGATTGTAGGAAATACAGAACAGGAGATTCAACATGCAATGAATCTTTGTAAAGAAATTTGCATTGAAAAAGGGCTATTCCTAATCAGGGGTTGATATCAATGGATATAGCTTTAGTAGGTTTTGGAAATGTCGGAAAAGGCGTTGTACAAGTATTTTCAAAAAAACAAAATCAATTAAGAGAAAAATATGATCTATCCTTTTCATTTAAGGGAGTTTTTACAAGTAGAGGTGCATTCTTAGATTCAAATGGCTTAGATTTGCAGAGTATGTTGAACATAAGGGATCTTACCGCTCATACTTCATGGAAAAATGATCTCTCATTCATGGAATCAATCGATGATCTTGATGTAGATCTTGTCATTGAAGTTACACCGACAAATATTGAGCATGGGGAGCCTGGAAAGTCACACATTATCTCTTCAATAAAGAAAGGATGTGATGTTGTTACGGCAAACAAGGGTCCTCTTGTTGTAGCTTTTAATGAACTTGATCAAATCGCTAAAAAAAATGACTGTATTCTCAGGTACGAAGGTAGCGTCGGAGGGGGCATACCCGTGTTTAATTTAGTCAGAAACACATTACAGGGCAATACGATTCATTCGCTGAAGGGAATTTTGAACGGCACGTCCAATTTCATCCTAACACAAATGACCTATGAACGAACTTCTTTTGAAAGCGCACTAAAGACTGCTCAGGAGCTGGGTATTGCAGAAACTGACCCAACCTATGACATTGAAGGTATCGATGCAGCTAGCAAAACAGTGATATTGGCGAACGGATTATTTGGCATGAATAAAAATATTGATGATGTCTATATTCAAGGCATCACTAAAGTAACTCCCGAAGCTATTGAACTTGCTGGAAATGATAATTTTCTTATCAAACATATTGCATCTATTGAAGATGGGCAAATAGAGGTTGCACCAAGACTTATTCCAGTTACTTCCACTCTTGCTGTGAATGGCACGCTCAATGTTGTATCACTGCAAGCAGATCTGGCAAAAGAACTTACAATCATTGGTAGAGGAGCTGGTGGTGAAGAAACAGCAAGTGCGATACTAAGTGATGTAGTTGATATTCATCTTACACGAAAAGTCAAATAAAAATTAAAAAAAAGAATGTGCTTAGCCGAATAGGCTCAATTCATCCATTCTCTTCTTTTTAAGGGCTTTAACCACTCTCAAAAGAGATCTTCTTCACTTGTTCTTTTGCGCTTGAGAGCTTTCGCCGCCCTTGCGCTTGGAGCCGCAGCCTTATCAGCTATTTCCGCTTCTTCTTCTTCAATCTCAGCAGCTTGCTCATCTAAGACATTTAATGCTTCTTTTTGGAATTTAATTCCATCTTGTTTCGTAAGGGTGTCTTTAAGTTCTTTCAATCTCACTTTAGCTTCTTCCGCATTCCCTTCGTAATAACTTCCACCTGCTGCTTGTACAACGTTTGTAGTAGCAACTCTTGCGTCATATGCTTTATTGAATTCAACTTCTTCTTCAACCACTGCTGTACGTGAGGTCAATACACGTAACCTCTTGTTACCTTCCGAGTCGATGTACATTACCTGAGCTTGTATAGGAACTTCTTCTTTCTTGACCTCTTCCTCTGCTGCCTCTAATTCAAAGAAAATTTCTCTATCTCCTGTTACGGCACCCACTTTCATAGGTGCAGGTGTCGTAAACGTTGTATCTGTTATGACTCTAATGTTCACATCCCGACCTAGATATTCCCGCTTTCGTAATTCTTCAAATGCTTTTTGTACCTCAGAAGAGGTTATGTAAAAAATTTCTCCTCCAGTTTCATCGGCTAATCTGCCGAGTACATCCAAAGCCATTCTGCTTGAATCGTCTTCTGGGGCGACACCAATGACTTCTACTGTAACATTTTTAGCCAAACACTTGCCTGCGCATTCCTTGTAGAATTTTTTACCAGTTGCTGAACTTTCCAAGTTACCTAATCCCTCATTAGCCAGACCATCGGTGAGTAAAATCAGTCGTCCACCACCATCTATCCTTCCCAGAAGAGTTATCCCTCCTAAGAGAGCCGGGCCGAGAGAAGTGTAATTCAAAGGTCTAAGTTGAGACACTGTGTGGATCCATTTTTCAGCTGTGTCCGATATTGGTGAGAAATCGAGTCTTATTTTTGAAAACTCTTTTTCGATCCCTTTTACGGAATGCAGCACATCTCCCTCTAATTCAAGGACCTTTTCACCTGATGAGTTGAACAAAAACACTTCTGTGCTAAAAGCTATCAAAGTAAAACGAGAATATGGGGCATTCATCTTTAGGTCTTTTAGTGATTGAGTTAGAGAGTGTTTAACCGCTTCTAGTTTCCCATCGTCCATCGAGCCCGAAACATCTATAACGGCGACAATATTTTCTTTTGTTCCTGCACCAATTTTAGTTTCTACTGTTATATCATCTTCTGGTTTCTTTTCAATGATCCATTCAATGTCATCACCAATATCATCTGGTAATGTAACATCGGCTGCGATAATATTTAGGGTTCCGCAAAATTCGCAGTTCCAACTACGGCCTAACTTGGTAGTCTCAATTAAACTGGCTTTAGTCAAAATACCTCCGCAACTTGTGCAGACTACGGGAATTCCTTCGATAACCTTCTCTTTTTTCTTTAAAGCATGAAAGTCAAGTGATGTTACGTAGGGTAATTTTGTCTCTTTGCGTTTCAGAACATTGCCAAAGCTTTTTTTAAACAATCTGTTTACCTCTTTTAGTTTCCGATATTTTAAACTTCGGTCAAACAACTACTAAAATGTTATGTAATTGAAGAGTGCTTCTAAATTGCACATTGACTGCGATCTCTGATCTTGTTAATGATCTTTTTCTCGCAAAAAGCCCTTAATTAAACGTGCACGAAACATTCAAAAATTGAAACACTACTTTTGAGATTGTTAAGATCGGTCATTCAGAGATTTGTTAAAAAACCGTAGCTAAATAGACTCTGAAAGTGAGTCAAAATGATAATGCTTCATTCAACTAATCGTAACGCTCCTCAGGTGAATTTCAAGGAAGCAATCCTTGAAGGACAAGCTCCTGATAAAGGGCTTTACATGTTGGATGAAATCCCTCGTCTAAACGATGAAGAAATCCTCTCTTTCCGCGATTTAGAATTACCGCAAATTGCCTATAAAGTCCTTTCAAAAGTTATTGCAGAATTAATCCCTAAAGAACAACTTGAAAGCATCATAAATAGTGCCTTGAATTTTGAAATTCCGGTAAAACATGTTAGCAATAACGATTACATGATGTATATCGATCAAGGACCCACGTGCAGTTTTAAAGATGTTGGAGCTCGCAGCTTGGCGAGATTGATGGAATATTTTCTTGAAGTGGAAAACAAAGACGTTACAATAATCACAGCAACTAGTGGTGACACAGGAGGGGCAGTTGCTCAAGCTTTTTACGAAATGAACCGAATTAAGGTCATTGTATTGTACCCAAAGAATGAAGTAAGTAACTT
>JBHLOP010000234.1:0-3567 GCA_048940375.1 Promethearchaeota archaeon
AAACAAATATACCTGGCATGCTTTTTCCAGAAGGATTTGGAATGCTTAATTCCGTAACTCGCGATCTTAAGCATTGTGGATATAATGTGATTGTTCCATTGGATTTCAGAATAGATAATTATCGATCGTTCCTCAACGTAGATGAGGTCCAACTAATTACTGCAAAACGCCCTCTTACATATTTGATTGAACGCTTATCAAAACAACTCGATGCGATATTGATAATCGCCCCTGAATTTTCTCATATTCTTTATAACTTAAGAAAAATTGCTGAACAACTGGAAATACCTTTATTGGATTCGTCCTCAAGATTAACTAAGATTGCATCAAATAAGATTCAAACGGAAGATATACTGAAAAGAAGAGGACTTTCAATCCCAGAGACCATAACTTGTGAAATATCAGATGATTTAGACTACATCAAAGAGAAAGTGGAAGATATTGGTTATCCTCTGATCTTCAAGCCTATTGATGGTGTCGGATGTGGTGGTTTAAGTCTTGTAATGCAAGAAAAACATATATCCGAAGCAATTCTTAATATAAAGCAAAATTCGACACTAAATCGATTCATTGTGCAGAAATATATAGAAGGCACGCCAGCAAGTATAAATTGTATTTCTAATGGAAAGTTTGCATTGCCTGTTAGTTTCAATGCACAATTTGTTACGTTTAATTCTTTTAATGGAAAATCAGAATATGAAGGAGGTTTCACTCCTTTTCAGCATGAACTTGAGGATAAGGCAAAAAATGCAGTTAAACACTTTCCTGAGTATTTTCCTGGTTTATTGGGTTATTTTGGTGTCGATCTAATATTTACAGAGGATGAAGCCGTTATTATTGAAATAAATCCACGAATAACGACCTCTTACATGGGTGCACGAGCAGTAATTCGTGAAAACATAATGGATATTGTGATAAATGCTGTGTTTGAAGGGCAGCTCCCAAAAGAGATTGTTCCAGAACAATTTGCTTATTTTAAGAGGATTAACTTAAACCCGGATGTTGTCCCTTTATTTCCTTTAGAGTTCTTTCGAAAATCAGAAATTGTATCCCCGCCTTATTATGATGTGGGCATTAAAGAAGAAGCATCCTTCTTTGCTAATGTGACTGGTCGATCTATCGAGTCATGTAAATCTCGTATTTTAGCCCTAGAGCGTGAAATACAAAATAAGGTAAATTCTGCTACGTGATACTAGCTTCAATAGACATCCATAAACCACTTGACAGTATCTTTCATTGCCTCGTCAAACGGCATTGGTTTCCAGCCTAATTGATTTTCAGCTTTTGATGAATCTACTACGAATCCACCGTCCGCCAGAAAACGAGCAGCAACTCTGTCAATAAATGGTTTCTTACCTGTAAAAGCTGCTTTTATTTCTTGTAGAATGGCGTAGGTTTTTAACATCATTTTTCCAGACGTTCTTTTAGGCTTCGGAATTCCTGTGAGCCGTTCTAGCGTATCAAACATTTCTCCGATCGTCTTGACATATGCTCCAAAAAGATAGGACTCCTTTGGTTGCCCTTTCTCGATTGCAAGTTTTATACCATTTACTACATCCCTTACGTGAACAAACGTGAATTTTTTATCAGGCATTGGAATGGCGGGCATATTCCCATTTATGTAGTTTATTATAAATTGACCAGTAAATTTCGTATCTCCTGGGCCTATTACTCCACAAGGCATAATTGTAATTGTATCTAGTCCCTCAGCACAATATTGCTGCCAAAGTTTGTGTGCTAAATGCTTTGTTTCTTCGTAGTATGAAAGAAACTTACCAGAATGTTCAGAAGTTTCTGTCATTACCCTCTCTTGATGACCTAATGCTTCTTCAGTGCTACAATAAACAGATTTGGATATTTCTAGTTCGCGTATAAGATCAAAAACGTTTTGAGTGCCAATTACATTTGCGTTGTACATCTGTTTTTCATCCACTTTGCCAATTTCGTACATTGCTGCAAAATGCATAACCATGTCTACATCTTTCATAGCAGTACGCATCGATTCTTTGTCTGTTACAGAACCTTCAACCATATCAATATCGAGCTCTACTAATCTTTTTATATCACTTGTTGGGCGAACTAAACACGTCAGATTATGTCCATCTTTCACTAATTGTTCAACTAAATAACTTCCAATAAAACCTGTCCCTCCGGTAAGAAAAATATCCATTTGAAACCCCTGCTACTATAATGTACCTTTTTATTATATATATTTGAATCCGCAAATCAAATACAAGGAGACAAACATAAGGAGACAATTAAGTGTTAAAGGTAGATCCACATCCCGAATATCCTCCAGAAGAAGGCAGATATATTCGAGGAAATGATTTTTCTCCGGTAGCTGTAATGATTATTTTGAACCGCGATGCAGACAAGATTCCAACTGAAATTGAGAAACTCGTTCGAGCTGGAGTCGAAAGTGGTGCAGCACTTTCTGGGACGGTACAAACTGAGAATATCGGTTTTGAAAAACTAGTATGCAATATTGTTGCAAATCCAAATATACGCTATTTAATTCTCGGTGGCCCTGAATCTGAAGGACATTTGACAGGAGACGCTATGAAAGCTTTAGTTCTTAATGGGGTTGATGAAAAAAAGCGTATTTTAGGAACGGAAGCACCTCATCCTTTTCTTTTCAATTTACCTATGGAGTTCATTGAACGTTTCAGAGCACAAATTTCGCTAGTTGACCTTCAATTTAAGAATGATCCTGATCTAATTCGACAAGCAGTCTGGTCATGCTATCAAGAAGAGCCAGTGGAGTTCCTAGGTTATACTCTATACGACACTGGAGCATATCCAGAACAGCCTCTCAGTGGCAAAATAACATGGCGTGTCACTCAGCCTTGGGGAGGTTCAATTGATGATGAAGAAATTGAAGCCTTAGAAAAACTAAAGGAGTTAATAGAGCAAAGGCTAAAAGAAAAACGAAAGAAAGAAAGTGGATAGGTTGAGTTAACTTACACGGTATTAGATCAAGCTTGGAATGATTGAAAGAGATATACCGACAAACACTAAAAGGATAAATTGAGCAATAGCGAGAATTCCAAGGATTGTACTAATAACCGGATTTCCTAATACCATGCTAATAAGTTTTAAAGTGTCTTCAAACCATTTAAAGGGCCAATAGAACAACGCTCCAACCACAACAAAGGCTACACCGAGTACCCACCAATACCCTGTCAATGAAATGCTGAAATAGTTGAATATTAAAATTACAGCACCTACACCTATGAGTCCCCCTATCAATCCAACTAAAGCGGCCCACGGAAACTTAACTATTGGTTTCAATATTTGGGCGATGCCGATTGCAACAAGTAAAACAATGGTTGCGACATCACCGAGCCATACTGGTGGAATAATGAGCGTAAATGCAGTAGAAGGCGTTATCCAAGTAGCAACAGCTGTTATGATGCAGGCAATGCCAATTATTGGTCCGCAAGCAGAGAAAAACTTAATTGCATTATATCCAAATCTTTCTTCTTCAGTGACTCCATCCCATTCTATTCCTTTTAAGGTTAGCCAAGATGTAGCTAGTGCTCCTGCTATTAGAAGCACAAAAGGTGC
>JBHLOP010000235.1:0-3558 GCA_048940375.1 Promethearchaeota archaeon
AGTCTTTCCAGTTTTTGATAGAAGGGTTCTCGTTCTTTTAATCTAATAATTTTCGCATATTTGTCAGAAAGAGCAACAGACAAACTATCTCCTTCTGTTATTTCAAGATGTACCATATGATCGTACTCTAAGTAGCCCCTATTTTTTGTTACTTTTACAAAAAATCTATCACTTGTAACTATTGGTGGCACGCGAGCTGAGATTGGAGCTATTACCATAACGTCTCCCTTATGAACGATAGGACCATAAACATTGAAGTTATACGCAGTTGATCCAACCGGTGTTGCAAAAATCAAACCATCAGCCTTTACATCACGAGGATAAAATCTTTCAGTTTTACCTTCATTCTTTATATATAGACCGAAATGTAGACTAGAGGGACAATCACCTCTGAAGAGCCGAACTTCATTTAATGCGTAGTGTTTTTTTCCTTTAAATTCAAACTCTATTTTTCGGTATTCTTCGATGGTATGACCTTGAAGAAGTTGATCTAAGGCGAGATTTATGTCCTGTACTCTAAAGTCAGCATAAAATCCTAAACTTTTTTCTTCTCTCCCTCCAATTGGAAGTACAGGTCCATCAAATTCACTAACCGCTTTTAAAAGTGTACCATCACCACCAACTGAGATACAAATATCAGCATTTGTTTCCACTACATCAAATAGCTGATACACTTTCTCTAACTCTGGATAATTATTTTTAATCACTAGTTTGACTTTTTTTATATCTTGGAGACGCTGCATGTCGTCTATAACAGGGGGAGCCACTCTTCTTGAAGAGTGGTAGTTCATAAAACCACCTCAAGAAACCCAGTCAGTTAAATTGTGGATATTTTACCTTATTTAACCATCCGCCTTATAATATTTCCAATATTTTTCACCATAAAAGGATTCGCATTTTGGAACGACCATTTCAACGACATAATAATGGTCAGCTTTTCTAAATATATCGTTAAAGAAGTTTACATAGGGACTTTTGCAATACGGACAAAGGCAGTTAGCCAGATACCTGAAATGACCTCCACAAGTACATGAAACAAAGTGATCTTCAATTAACTGATAATTATCAAGGTTGAGCTGAATATCGTAATCTGAAAACTCATTTGGTTGACTGAAGGGTGAAATTCGCTTCGCAGAAAGCTTATCTAATAATCTGTTATACTTTTGATCGTATATAGAAACAGCCAGATAATTAGTACAGCGATCACAGTAGTAATAATCTACATCTGAAAAACCGACATGGAACATCCGAAACATGAAGAATTTGCCGCAGAAATCACATGAACTGATAAATCGATTATTTCCTGGCGTTACTATACCTGATATCACAAAACCACGTTCAAAAACTGTAGCACCTGTCTCAACCTCTATGACTGTATCGTTCTTTTCAGAGGGTATCTGGAAGCGATCAAATCGATATATGATTGTTGAATAATCAACTTCCTGATTTAATTCACCTTCTATTATAGTTAGGAATACGATCCGATAAAGATTGATACCAAGATAAATGCTTAAGGTTTTGTCAGCTAAATCTTCCATATTTTGAAGGAAAAACTCATAACGTTTGATTAGCACTTCTTTTCCTAATTCATGGATCATAAAATCGAGATAAAGTCTCTTTTCGTGATAATCTTCGTCAACAGTATATTGGACCGCTTCTGAAATACTTAGAGGAGTTTTACTCTCAAACGCGAGGACAATTTTATTGTTTATTTTTAATGAAACAGTTTTATCTAAAACTTCATTTTCTTCTATTGAATTTAATTCATCTTGCATTAACATCACCTAAAAATACTTTGTTTATACCTATTAATCTGGGCTCTCATTTAGGTGATTTTTGCAACCTCTGAAAAATCTCAGGCTTTTTTTGCCTGAGTTCTACTTTTCTTAATAGATTTAAAAAAAATCAAATTCCAAGCAAAATTGGATTTCACACCTTATTCTCCGTCATAAGGCTTCCGTAAAGAAATCAAATATCTACGGATTTTTGTAGCGACCCTTTCCATCGTATCTAGAGCCACGCCAAGCATATAAGTACGAATTCTGACTTGACGTTCTTGTTTCGGTTTTGGAATGTAACAGCAAAGCATTATTTCATCAATAATATCTCGGATAAGCACCGTTCCTTTGCTACTTTCAATTATTGAGGTTTGATGATACCCTGCATGTAGTTCATCTATTGCCTTACTCGCTGTGGCATGAATAACAGCAGCTAGAGGAGTAAATAGATCAATATCAGGTGCTTGTTCCGAATTAATTGAATATGCTATGGCAAATCCCTCTTTGGTGCATAAAACACTGATTGCAATTTCAGAGGATTCATCTATTTCTGAAAGAACTTGCATGAGAGCTTTATCTCGAACAAGCAAAATAGCATCAACACCGGAGTTGTAATAGACTGAAATCTCATACATGGGTGCTCGTTATCAAATCTTTCCAATTATGTTACATAAAGTTTGTGAAGAAATTATACACTAAAATAGCTTTTTGGCCAACAAAGTTTTATAAGCGGGATTGTTGAAGTAGCAAATTGTCACGTTCGGAGATGGAAAAAATGACGATAAATGTGCTAAAATTAGCAAGACGATCACGAAAAGGATCTGAGTTTAGATATGGGAGAGGAAAAGAAACTATTTCCCCTAAAAGAGATATCAGGGCGATATTACAATTAATCTTATCAATTATAGTTTTTTTTGTGAGTCTTTACATCATTTTCAATGGATCGTTCTCAGATAATGCAGAAAAACTGGCGTTCAGTATGCTTGGTGCAGTTATTGCCTTCTGGCTGACACCAGTCGGTTGACTTTATTCTATTTTAAGCAATCGCTTAGTTTCATCAATTTTTTTTCTTAATTGGGGTGTAATTTCCTTTTCTTTTTTGATAACACGTAGTAAGTTTCTAACGTTCTCTACTTGCTGAGTCTGACCTGAATGAATGTCTAGTTCTGTATAAAGTTCATAAGTTTTTTGAAAACAGTCCAAAGACTTATTATAGTCACCTAATTCCTGACTTAGTAGACCAATATCCTGCAAATCTTGCGCTTGATGTTTTTTATCATTGGTTTCGACATCAATTGAATAACATTCTTCAAAAATTTCTAGTGCCTTTGATAAGTCTCCATTCTTTTTGTACAATAAACCAAGATTTGCAAGCCCATCTGATAGTTTTGATACATCGTTTAGTTCTTTAAATAATTTAGTCGCTTTTTGAAATTCGTAAATAGCTTCGTGAACTTTATTTAATTGAAAATAAAGAAATCCTGAATTATGAGATGTTTCAGCCATTCCAGGTTTATGTTCAATCTGAGAATAAATTTCATGTGCATCTTGATTATATTTCAAGGATGTTGCCCAGTCCCCTTGATTTTTAAAAATCAATCCTAAATAACGTAAGGCATATGCCTGTCCTGTAAGACTATTTATTTCTTTATATATTTCATGTGCTTTTTTAAAATGTTCCGTTGCATTATTGTAATCCCTCTCGTTTAAGCAAGATATACCTAGATGAATTGCTTCATTTGCAATTTTGCCCTTACCAGCAGATTCTACACCTATTTCC
>JBHLOP010000236.1:0-3545 GCA_048940375.1 Promethearchaeota archaeon
TACGGGAAGGTATTGGAACTCAATTCTGAGGATACAGATGCGTGGTACAATATGGGCGTAGCTCACGGAAAGTTAGGAAATCATTCTCAAGAAATTGCATACTATCAGAAGGCATTGGAGATAGATCCAGATCATAGGTTTGCTAAAGAGAAATTAGAAGAGGCTCTTAAGAAGTATAAATATTTTTATACTGAAACGGAGCTATAGCAGTTTCATACATAAATGACTTCCTTTAAGATACGTTGTCCGATGTAAGGTTTTAAATTCTTCTTTTCCACTAAGTCTACTTTAACGCCTAATAAATCGCTTAACTCGATTTCTAGACTGACTATATCTAGCAAACTTAACTTCGCCTCCTCCTCAAACTCAACCAAAATATCCAGATCGCTGCGCTCTTTATGCTCCCCCCTCACATAAGAACCAAAAATGCCAATCTCCTTTACGCTGAACTTTTCTCTCAAATTTTCTTTGTGTCTTAAGAGTATTTCCTTTATTTCTTTAAGTTTCATATTACTTTACCTCAAAGTCTAATGCTCTGATAAACTTTTAGATTTTTTTCTGGTCGAATTCTCATCTTCATGCTTATTTAAAATCAAATAAATTATGAAGCATTATTCCTACTTTGTAAATTCGCTTGTGGCCTTTAGAATTCATCGTTTAACAAAAGTTAATCAATTTAGCCTTAATTTCTGTAGTTCCAATCAATAAATAGCCTAAGTTATTGAAAATCTGGCGGGACCAAAGCATCAGCCAATGTCATTGTGTCATGCATGGACTATTCTTTGGTAGTGATTAGATCCTTCTTGGATAATTGGAAGAAATCCATATGTTACCTTGATATTCGATATTAGAATAGTTTCATTTAACAAAGAACTGCTATACAAAGAATCACTTAATAAATCGTGATCAAATTATAAATGAAGACGAGGTAATATAGACTATAGACAAAGACGGACTAACAACTATCAAGACGCTAGGTGAGACTTTGATAAATAACCGTGAAGTTCCATTTGAATATGTCCGCCTAGCTGGAAAAGCACCTATTCAAGTTTCACAGCATGAGAAAGATGGGATTTCAGAGGAATATATCAAGAGACGAGTATTATACTCCTCAACAAAGGAAAGAGGTTATCTTCCTGATGGATCGTTTAAGTTAATCTTCAAATTTAGAAAAGGACATAGAAAACCAATCTTGGTAGAGATATTTGTAAGAGAGAAAACACATAATAACCTCATAAGAGAATTTATTGTATACGGAGTTCATGTGACAAAGGGTGTAACTTCAAATGACAAAAATTATTGAAATGGAAATAAATGAATTAGAAATTCCAAAAGATATGTTCAAAGATGCTTCAAAGATGACGTCCGCGTTTCTTTATATGCTTTCCAAAGAAACCATCGCGATAAGCTTTGAACCTTCACCGGAAATTGCCGAAAAAAGCATTTGGAATGGCAATATTAGCGTGAAAGAGACCGATAACACATACATATTCGTTTTGCCAAAAAATGTTACTGGGTTTTATCATATCACTCCAAACAATTTTTCCGTGTCTGTATCTCAGAAAACTGACATGATTTACGTAGATATAGAATAAGTGGATATCCTATTCAATCAAGGCTCTGAGACAACCTACATACTTCTCAGGCACAGGATCTTTAATCGCATCTTTTACTTGGTCTTAAGTCTTTTCTTTCCCTTCGTTGTGTCCTTAAAGGAAGTATGAAATGTGAATTTGACGCTATTTCTAAAATGGATCTACGTTAAAATTCATCTATGGTTTAAATGTCCTCTGTGCAATAAAAAAACTCAATGCTACTACAATAGAATATGGGAACTAGGAATCTACATATAAAAAATAAAGATCATAGAGATCGTTTCGCTCAAGCGGCATTATCCCGAAATAACTGTTAATTTAGGGGGCATTACATCTTTAAGTTTTTCTGATGCAGGTTCCCCGCCAACGCCCCAATGCGACTTTTCTATTTCATGCACGATTACTTCTACTGCATCCGCAGGGATGCCCATATCTACAAAGACTTTGGTTATCTTTTGGATTACGAATTTAGCGTTTTCCTTTCCGAAACCTTTCCAGACGTTTACATGCACTATCGGCATTTTTCTACCTCCTGATCATATAGAAATATCACAGTGTTTTAAGCTTTTTAACTAGTTGGATTTATAGGTGCCTCGCAAGAAGACCCCCCAACTTGTTGGGAGGATGAAGTGTGTGTTCACTTTCACAACGGTCTCCAATCTTTAAATAGGTCTGTGCATATAACGTGTAGGTAGAATTGAGCTGAGGTCACACTCGCCAGTTCTCAAATAAACATCAAGTTCAGGGCAGTGACTGTCCGTAGAGCCTGTTTGACATGCTCCGCTGGGAGATGAATGATTCAGGAAGCCATTCAACTTTTTGGATGGTAGTTCACATACATACGACTAAGGAACATTGCAAGCAAAAAGATGGCAGTAGATCATTTTAAAAACGTATCAAAACAATTAAATACTGCCAGATATATTAATTTCAATTGTGATTTGTGATGGGAGTTGTAACCATTAAATTGCATGGAATTCAAGAAAAAATATTAAATAAGATCATTAGTAGCGGTATCGCTGAGACTCAAAATGAGGCAATTCGCATGGCTCTGATTCACTTCGCATTAGAAATGAAAATAATTAACGAAAAGATGCTTCTAGAAGTAATGAGAGAAGATTTGAGTAAAGATAGAAGTACTGCTGAAGAAGTGCTCTCAGAGATTGAGCGTGTAAAGGATGAGAGTATTTCTTGATAGTTCCACAATCATATTTGGACTTGAGTTCAAAGAATCTAATTCATCAATAGTCCTAGATCTGCTTATTGATAAAAAATTCGAAGGTTTTGCTAGCGAAAAAGTTCTTGAAGAAGTTAGAAGATATTTTTCCAGGCGCAGAGGTAAAAATTACGCTTATCTTACAGTGAAAGTGCTGAAAAACAATCTGAAAATTATTTTTAGGAGCGAAATCGAAGAATCAATCAGGAAATGGAAAGGTAAGATCAAAGAGAAAGATTTGGAACATCTTGCTGTAGTGAAAGGAAAAGGAATCGAAATATTGGTCGCCTATGATCAAGATTTCCAACCATTTGGAGAATATATGACACCAAAGCAATTTGTTGAATCAATGGGATTGACACCGTTCGAAACAGATTTCTAAACCGATAAAGAAGACTTTTTTCTTCTGTTATCTCACTTAGTCGCATTGTATTTCTTCTTTTATAACGATGAGTAAAACTTACTAAGCTTTATAATACTCTCCGCAAGAAGAAGACCCTTCAGCAAAATTTAAATTCACTCCAAATGCGTTTTTCATTTCTATATTTTTTTCGTTTGGTCTGAAAGTGGATTTTTTCAATTATTATGGAAATACCATTGGTAGTGTTTTTGATTTTTCATTCCACAAAAAAATTAAGTTCGATTCAAGCTTTTAAAAAAATGAATTACGTGAAAAGATAATTTCGTGTAATTGGCGATAAGACTCATCCCGTCAGAGAGTTTTCTTTTTTTGA
>JBHLOP010000237.1:0-3544 GCA_048940375.1 Promethearchaeota archaeon
ACCTTCTCTTACGGAAATGTAAGTTGCATCAGGGTATTCATTTACTTCAAGTGTAGCAATTTTTTGAGCTAATGTTTCAAGAATAGGCGTTGGCATGTACGGATTAGTATTAAGATCAAATCTTAACACATCCGATGATTTTAGTCCGTGGGCAAATTGTTTGACAACATCTAAGTCACTTATCTCAATCTCGTATGGTTCGAGAGTGTTTAATGCCCTTCGCGCTATTTTTTCAATCAAGTTATCACCTTCTTTAGGAATTAAGCTGAAAACCCAAAAAATTTTCTTAGTCTTGTTTTGAAATTCAATACTTGTATTTACAAACATAAATGGGGACATACAAAGAAATATATATTTCTAATACTCAAAGAAACTTTCAAACTATATAAAATAGACAAAAAGTTAGGAAGTAAATTATATGTCTGAATGGGATGAATGGCGGGAAAGCCCTGGTCGTACAGCAGGAGTATCAATAGCTTGGATCGCGATTTGGGGAGCACTTATAGGCGCAACAACTTTTGTTCCTCTATTTCCATATGTAGGTGGCGGAGGATTCCTACCACTTTCTGTTGCCTTCTCAGCAATCGCACCGTTAGTATTAGGTCCAGCAGGTATATTAGCAGCCCTTATCGGTGGAATTATTGGTGCATTCTTATCACCAGCATCATTTCCTCTAGGACCTATAGATGTCCTCGTTGTAGGAATGATGCCAGCAGTACTTGTCTATCTAATGACAAATGGACAGAATCGAGTAATTTGGGTGCTTAACATCATTGTCGTAATCGGTTTTGGAATTTGGGTCTCGGTATTTCCATATTACGTACCTGGACCACCCACCTTCTCTAATCCAACAAACCCTGGCCTATTCTTTGCATTAGGAGGATGGTACTGGATTCCTTGGCTGATTATCCAGATTAGTCCTCTTGGTTGGAAATATATCCCAGAGTGGGCTCGCCAAACTGAAATAGAAGGCATAGGCAAAAAATTCGTGGGACTATTGATTGCTGTTATGAGTTCTGTGATGGTCTGGTTGATACCATTCTTTCTACCGTTTTGGTACCTCTTCGCGTATCCAGTAGATCTAGGTCAAGCGGTCTTCATTGGTTATTCCTGGTGGGGTCCAGCATTCTCAGTTGTCATTACAATAATTTCGATACCTATCGTTGAGGGTCTCCATAGAAGCGGATTGCCGAAAGTGCCAGGGGCTTTGTGGTAGATTTAGTAGCATTAAGGGAAACATACGTAACTTTCCTACATTTTTCTTTTTTTTTCTGAAAAACTCAGTTTCTATATAAAGTCAAAATTTAAATTTCAAGAAGATTGTATCATTCATCTAAACGCTTCTTCAAACGTTTCCATTGTTAAATTTCATTCGTATAGTAAAATATAAAAGTAAGATGAGAAATACGCAAGGAATATACGATTAATTCAATCCCCCATCAGTGAGAGAATTCAATATGCTTACCAAAGATAAGTCAGCAACCGTTTTCTTTGAAAATGTTTCATATTTGTATGAGGACACAGAACGTCCTGCCCTTGAAAATATTAGTTTCTCTTTAGAAGAAGGAGAGTTCCTTGCCGTCTTGGGACCAAATGGTGCAGGGAAGACAACTCTCTGTTTTTTACTTTCAGGAGTGTGTCCTGGCATTTGGGGTGGTAAAATTAAAGGCCAAATAAATATTTTTGGACAAGATCCATGGATACAACCCATCTATGAAACTGCAAGAACTGTGGGTATAGTGCTTCAAGATCCAGAGACCCAATTACTTATGCCAGAAGTAGATATGGAGCTCGCATTTGGACCAGCCAACTTCGGTGTACCAAAAGAAGAGATAATTAAACGAACAAAAGAAGCCCTAGACATTGTGGGACTCCCTGGGTTTGAAGATAGAACACCTCAAGAGCTTTCTGGTGGGCAAAAACAACGTATAGCACTTGCTGCAACATGGTGCATGCAACCAAGATTATTAGTTCTAGACGAACCTACGTCTCAACTTGATCCATTAGGTACTGTCGAAGTTTTAGATGCCATTCATCAGTTGAAAAAAGAAGGTAAAGTCACAACGATCATGGTCACCCATAAAACGGATGAGATTGTAGATCTTGCTGACAAGGTATTAATTTTGAAAGATGGCAAAGGTGTTGACTATGGACCAACAAAGGAAGTTCTCAGTCGTACAGAATTACTCGAAAAAAATGGGGTTCGTCCACCTGACATTTCTCAATTATTCTTAAAATTGCAGAAAAATGGCATTCAAGTCGATTCTCAAATCTCACTTGAGGAAGGAATCGAGAAAATAGAACCTCTCTTTAAAGAAGGAAGAGTCACCGTCAAAAGGGCCTTATCAGAAGAAGGAAAAAAGGAACAAGGTGATCCTATTCTAGTTGCAGAAAATTTGAGTTACTCTTACAAGGGTTATGAACATATTATGGCATTAAAAAACATCAATCTAAAAATTTACGAAGGAGAATTTGTTGGTATAATTGGTCAAAATGGAAGTGGAAAGACTACTTTGGTTAAAAATTTCGTTGGTCTTTTGCAACCTACAGAAGGGAAAGCATTCTTTAAGGATGATGATCTCAGTAAACTTGAAGTTAGTGATGTAGCAAGAAAAGTAGGAATGGTACTTCAGAATCCAGATTATCAATTATTTACCATCTCTGCTGACAAGGAAATCCGTTTCGGTTTAAAGAATATTGGAGTCCCAGAAGAAGAGATGGAAGATCGTGTTCTAGAAGCATTAAAAGTTGTTGACCTCGAAAAAGAATATGACACATTTCCATTTCGACTGTCATTCGGAGATAGACGTAAGTTAGCAGTTGCTACAGTATTAGTTATGAGACCTGAAATCTTAATTATGGATGAACCAACTACAGCGCAAGATTATTGGGGACGCTATTTACTTGCTGATTTAGCAAAAGACTTGTTTGAAAAAGGTTTGCTAAAAACTGTTATTATGATCACACACGACATGAGTCTTGTTTCAAAGTTCGCAGATAGATTAATTGTCATGGCAGATGGAGAGATAATTGCCGACGGTCCAACAAGAGATGTCTTTTATCAGCAAGATGTATTAAAGCAAGCGTTTCTAAAGCCACCGCAGATGGCGCAATTGGCATCAGTTTTGCAAGGGTATAAAATTCCTCAAAATGTGCTTTCTGTTGAAGATATGGCTCATATCTTATTCTAGAGGGGTGATACTTAAATGACAATTCAGTATATAAAAGCAGAGTCACTCATGCATAGAATGAGTCCAATTGCAAAATTAATTTACGTATTACTTACACTACCCTTAGTTTTAATTGTTACAAGAACTGCAGACATATTGATGTTATTGATCTGGCTTGTATTTACTTTGATTTTATGGCAGTTTGGCAAAATCAGGCTAAGATATCTTGCTAAAGTTTTCCGCCTTTTCTTATTTGTCTGTATCTTTATCGTGGTCATTCAAGGGTTCATGTATGCACGTGTAGGTTTAGGAGAATCTCAGACCCCACTTTTCTCGTTGCCGTGGCATTACCAGATTGCTGGAGGTGCTGATCT
>JBHLOP010000024.1:0-5316 GCA_048940375.1 Promethearchaeota archaeon
TCCCCTAACAATGACGCCGCTTAGTTCATTAGTTAAATTAGAGTTGTTATAATGAACACCCGAAGTGGATCTACTATAATTTGCCATTGTATCTTTTATTGGGAAGAAAACTTTAGAGATGTGTTTCTTGTCCAATGCATGTTTTAACTGCAATTCATGCCAGCGAAATTCCTGCCTTATTGATGAAATTGCAACTCCTATCTTCAAATTTACACGCTCTAATCAGTTTTAATAAACCATTATAAGATCCATATATATTTAAAGAAGAAAAAATCTCGACAAATCTATAAATATTGAGAAATGATGACACTTTTTCCTCTTTGCTCCCAATTTATTTTAATGATCGATTTAAATCACGTTATCATTGTTAATATATTGTTAATGATCGTATCAGCAATGGAATGTTCTGTAACGCTTTGTAATCC
Organism: Promethearchaeota archaeon; assembly: GCA_048940375.1. GTDB lineage: Archaea > Asgardarchaeota > Sifarchaeia > Borrarchaeales > Borrarchaeaceae > Borrarchaeum. The sequence goes on from JBHLOP010000024.1 coordinate 426, forward strand.
CTTCCATCCAGGACTTGGATTTACCTCCATAACATATCTTGTGTCTTCTACTTCAACTAAATCGATTCCAGCTAGGACACACCCAAGAGTTTTTGAAGCATCTACGCTAATTTTTTCCATAGATTCATCAATTTTGCAAGGTTTTGGTATAGCACCTTCACTTATATTAGATTTCCAGTTATTAGAAATCCTATACATTGCACTAGTTACCTTATTGCCAACTACAAGAGCTCTAATATCTTGCAGTCCATGAGGAAGATATTCTTGCATGAAAATGGCTAGATTAGAGCGAAGTAGCGTATCAAATATACGCCAAGCAATCTCACGATCTGTTATTCTTACAACTCCTCTCCCTCTACTTCCAATGATTGGTTTTACAATTACATCTTCCCCCAATTTTGAAAAACCATCGAGTGCGGCATCTAGATTCTCGGTTACTATACTTTTCGGTACTGGTAAACCAACTTCTGCGAGTCTAATTCCTGAAAGGAATTTATCCCCAGCAACTTCAATTGATTTTGGGGAATTGATGATAATTAGTCCTAAACCTTCTAATTTGTATAAAATATCCAATTTAGTAGTTATTTGTTCTAATGTACCCATAGGAGGTCCTCTGACGATCAGCGCATCTAATTCATCTAAGAGATTTATGTCCTTCAGTTTTATTGTGTCTATTTCAAAGCCAATATTCGCAACAAGTTGATCAAATGAAAAGATCAAAGGTGTAACTTGTCTTTTATGCAATGAGCTAACTAATTCTTGAACTTCAAAACTTTTCTCAAGGTTTGTTATAATACCAATACGCATTTGAGCATCTCTCACATGATCTGTGTAGTTAATATAAACGATCGATTATCATTATAGAATCTGTTACATAATATCTTATCTGATAGAGGACTTTTTATACTTCAAGAATAAGATTTGCTGATGTCGGAAAAGGAAGTTACGAAGGCATTTCAAGTCTAATTAGCACATCTTTTTTTCAAGATGTCCTCAAAAATAAGAACGAGAAAAGACGCAACCTTTATGAATGTACGGAGCACATTTTGAGTCAGATAAGAATGCTTTTATTATGAAATAAGATAACTGGATGGGTTTTGATTATAATGGATGATGATGAGCAAGAAATGTACTTTGAAGTGATCAAAACAACTCCAACACCTTTTGACCGTTATGTTTCCCGAGGAGACATAGAGGATGTAGTCGACATTCCAGGTCCTCGAATGGAAGTTGAAAGAGGCGCCATTCGAGCAGTAAGGTTTACAATGTCAGATCAGTCAGCTCGCTTTGTGCCAATAATAGGGTCCGCCGGATCGGGGAAAACACACTTCTACTGGGTTCTGAAATCAAAAGATATTGCTCCTGAAGATATGAATTATATAACAGTCTACGTTCCTAGCCCTCCTTCCCCAACTAGAATTCTTCTACACGTTTACACAGCCTTAATGGATGAAGTGGGAATAGAAATTCTTAATATAGTTGCGAAGAAGGTTCTTATAGATTTTGGAGCCATGGAACGGATGAAACGTGGATTTTCTTATGTTTCTGCAGAGCAGGTTGCACGAACTGCTATGCGATTTTATCCTGGTCTAAATGTGGACGTTTTAAAGAGTTTAATTTTATTTGGGATGGGAAAGAAAACAGGACAACATCAAGAAGCAGAAATTGCAGAAGCATGGCTTCTTGGTGAGGCAATTTCAGAAGAAGAAATGGATAAAATTGGAGTAAAATCTCTAATTGAAGATGATGATGTCTGTTTAGCTGCAATAAAGCTTTTTGTGGAAAATATGGACAGACCGATTGTCCTTTATTTTGACGAACTTGAAATTCCCTTCAGAATGTTTGGTGAAGATGCAGAAATTAGAATCTGGGAAACTATGAAACGTCTCTATAATGAATTACAGAATGTTGTAATTGTTGCATCGTGCCTTCTTGAAGTTTGGGACAAAATAGAGTCCTTGGCAGATTCTGCTATGCGTTCTAGGATGGAAACTACTTTACGGCTTTATCCCTTCAAGGTTGAGGATATAAAGGAATTCTATGTTAGAGCAATGTCTCACTTCTGGGACGTTAATAACTTACCTGATCCTGAAAACAAATTCTTCCCATTAGAGGAATTTGTTTTTGATAAGATTTACCACCGATCTAAAGGAAATCCACGAGACTCGATTAAACTTACCCGAAAGGCAATTGACGAAAAAATAGATCCTTATATAGAACATGATTTGACTCTGCCAGAGGCAGAAAGAGTTATTCCACCTGAGCAAGTAGAAGCACCTGTTACTGAAACGGTAAAAATTACAACCGCCGAAGAAGCATTAGCACTAGCAAGAGCTGAAACAAATACGACTGTAACTCAAGAAGTTGGCAAAGAAGTCACTCCAAGCGTTGAACTCGCAGAAATTCTTGCAATTGATGTCAATCCAGGTAGTATTGTAGGCGGTGCATTATGCTCAGTACAAGCAATAGCACGGAATTTAGGAAAACTTAACGAAATCTCTTTGGACCTAGATTTTGAATTTAGGACAGAAAAAAAGAAACAAAAACTAGGTGGTACTGTTAAACGAGGACCTAACATGCTCATAGGTGTAGAAGTGCCTTCTGTCAAATCATTCGATAAACCTGGTGGTGTTGCAGCGTATTATGCAATACGACGGGTACATGACGCATTAAAAAACGGGGTTATTACTAAAGGTTGCCTTATAACCCCCACTGGGACTAAAGGCAATAAATATACGCAAGTACGTGAGTCTGCTGGTAATAATATTATGATAATTGAACTTAATCAAGAAGAAGCAGAAGATCTAATACGAAAATGCCAAGAGAAACCAATAACTCAATTAACTCCTTTAATAAAATTATTATTCCCAGATTATGAGCCTGAACCTGAAGCTGAACCTGAACCTGAAGTTAGGCCATATTCTGAGTCTTAATCAATAGCCTCAGAATAATATGCTGTATCGCTATATGTGTGATTTCCCTTTTTGTTTCTGATTGTTCGCTCTTAATCTGTTATTGAACTACCACACTGAGGACAGAATCGTGCATTTTTAGGGATAATTTGACCACAAACAGGACAGGCTTTATACAGATCTTCAGGCAATTCTGGTATCCACATTTTTCGAAAAACAAATGGAAGTACGAACATAAGGATCATAAAAGCTATTGCTATGATAATTAATGGGAGAAGGACTGCAGTGCTTGATCCAAAAATTATAGGAACCGGACCGATCAATACGATTCCTCCACCCTGTATCTGACCTGATTGGCCTGTACCAGAACTAGTAAGTATCATTCCGAGAATAATGAGGCCTATACCTAATAATATAAAACCAAAACCAATACTTGAAAGACCTAAAAGGCGTCTTCTTGGTATCATAATCCTTCCCAAGTACTGAAATTTTCGAAATTTGTTGAAAAGAAGAAATCAATAGAATTCCGACCAGGAAAAGAATTTTCAAGAATTAAATAATGGCGATTTTCACGATTTACTCTACAACTTCAACCGTGACAGCGTTAATTATCCCGTCTTGACCAGGTCTGCTTGTTACTTTTGCTAACCCAATATCGGTCTGTATTATGGTTCCTTTTGTAATAATTTGCCTGCGTGTGAAATCCAAATTTGCAGGATTTTCTTCAACACCTAGTAAACGGACTTTCTTTGTCACCCCTCTATCGGTTACGTTAACATAACGTACGGCTTGAAGTTTGATTTTGAAATTTCCACCGCGGACTCGTACTTTCTTTTTCTTTTCCTCGCCCACTTTTGTTTCCACAGGTTCTCTTCCAATTTCATATTTTTTCTTTTTCCTAAATGATCGTAACTTCGCACCGGTGGCTTTTCGTTTTGAACGTCCTTGATGAATTGGCATAACTTCACCTATTATTTTCTTCTACTACAACTTTTCAGAATTCTCAAGTATTTTTAAATATTTTCTTATGTTTGTGCTTATAATTGCTAAACGAAACACTAGTTAAAAAAGAAATCTAAATTCTCTCTTAAGATCTTGATGAAACTTGTGAATAATTCTGATTTCAGCATCCTGTTGCTTTAATAATTTGATTTAAAAATTATGGATTAGGACTGTATCTACTATCTTAATTTCTATTCTAAATTTCTATTCTAAAAATAAACATTTTCTTAAATTTAGGAAGAGATAGAAATGTCTGAAGTAATAAAATTAGCTCATGGCGCTGGCGGAAGCATTATGGATGAATTTTTATCCGATCTTATACTAAAATCCGTTACAAAACGTACTGTATCAGACGAGAGCATCGGATTAGATTCATTAGATGATGGAGCTACGATCTCTTTAAAAGACTGTGAAACTGAGCTTGTTGTCAGCACTGATGGACACACAGTGGATCCAATATTTTTCCCAGGTGGAGACATTGGCAGATTGGCAACTTCAGGGACGATTAATGACGTTTCTGTAATGGGTGCAAGGCCTATCGCAATAGCCAGCGCGTTGATCATTGAAGAAGGCTTTCCAATCTCCGATCTAAAAAGAATATTGAGATCCATGGATGAAACGGCGAGAGAAGTCGATGTGGCTATAATCACTGGAGATACAAAAGTCATGCCAAAAGGATCTATAGATAAAATTACAATTACTACAACAGGAATTGGTATTGCGCCAAAAGGTAGTGTAATACAAGATTCAAATTTAAGACCAGGTGATAAGATCATAGCTACTGGAACTATTGGTGACCATGGCATCGCATTGCTGTCATTTCGAGAAGGTATTGAGTTTGAAACAGAATTAAAATCCGATTGTGCACCCATCTATGAAGTTATTCAGAGTGCACTTGCAGTTGGGGGAGTTACATGCATGAAGGATCCAACAAGAGGAGGAATTGCTTCCGCTTTAAATGAATTTGCCGATAAGTC
>JBHLOP010000024.1:5416-14771 GCA_048940375.1 Promethearchaeota archaeon
TTTTTAAGAAAACCTGATACGTGTAAATGGGATAAGGATTCAAATCAACTAGTAATTATTTCCAAATCATGTGAATTATGCCAGAATATATCTGAACCTGTCCATTTTCCATTTTCCGAAGCTATCGCGGGCTTTATTGAAACAATCATCGAATTCGCACTTGAAGATATTGGAGCAAAAGGGCGTTTTTCCTCTTCGGGTATTTTATGCCATGAATCTGAATGCTGGGCAAAAGATGGGACACCCTATTGCAAATTCATTCTAGCAAGAGGTGATGCTTCTGTCTGAGATGAACCGGCGTATTTTACCTATCATGTATGGTTTATTTATTAAACATCTCTATAGGTATAACGAATCTTACATAGATATTCGCAGAGAATTAAAATTAAGGGGAAAGAATTTCGGAGAGGAAATTTTATACAGCGTTTTTCCCAAGGAACTCAAGAAACTCAAAGCACCGTTAAAAGATGGTACAATAAAGAATCTAATCAAAGTTTTATGGAAAGAAATATTTGAAAGTTCTCCAAAGATATCTGGAAATAAGGGATTATTTAAAATACGCGATTCCCAGTGCGTCATTTGCGATACACTAGCTTCTGAGAAGGGAGAAGGAGTTCTCTGTGATTTTGTTGCAGGTATCGTTGAAGAGGTTTTTTCTCTAATTTATGAAGAGTTAATCGATACCCATGGATGGCGAGTTAATTGTATTGAAACTCATTGTAGAGCATTAAATTACGAATCTTGCGAATATGAACTTCGGATTCTTGAAAAAATGCGCTGAGGTCTTACTATGGGACTATATTCAATCTACATAATCTATAAGGACGGAAGAACAATTTATTCAAGTTCTTTGTGTAAAGAATACATGGAAGGTGTGGATCAAGATTTGGTTAGTGGTGCGCTGAGTGGAATTAGTTCTCTCATTTCGGAAGTGGTTTCCTCAGGTAACGGCCAACTTGAACAGATTGATTCTGGTGACACAAAATTTGTCTTTGAGTGGGGAGAAAATCATAATTTCATAGTTGTTGCTCTCTCGGATGAGCTTACTTCACCAATTCTATTAGAAGAAGATATTTCTACTGCAGCTAAATTAATTTCAATTAAATACAGCCAAGTTCTTGAAGATTGGTCTGGAGATATTGCGGATTTCGACAAAATTGAGTATTTTGTGATGTTATGCTTCGAGAAGACATTAAGAGAAACTTTCAGACCGATATGCAGAATTCCTGTCACTCAAGAAGTCAATACCAAGAAATTGGCAAAATTATCACGAGAAGAATGGGCACTTCTTGAATCATGCGATGGAAACAAATCTATTTATGAAATTGCAAATGAACATAAAATATCTCGCGTTAAGCTCTTCACTCGTCTGAATAAGCCATTAGCTGGACTTGTAAAAAAAGATATTCTAAAAATTTTTTATGGTGTGAGGCGTAAAATAGCAGAACAATTCATAAACGCCTAATTACTTGTTCTCTATTGCTTCTTATTCAATGATTGAAGACTTTAATTCTTAATTCGCAATTCTTAATAGAAGTCTTTTTAAACAAATCACAGAATATATGGAAAGGCAACAAAAAGGTGAACAGAATGACGGAAAGCATTGTCAAAGGTCTTGAAGGTCTCATCACAGGATACAGAAGAGGCGGTAATAAGCAGATCAACAAACATATGCTATTGAAATTTCCAAAATACGATTCTGATAAAGAAGCCGCACAATTGATAGGAAAAACAGTAGTTTGGCTTTCTCCTGCAGGTAAACAGTTAAAAGGAAAAATTTTACGCCCTCATGGAAGAAATGGAGTGGTTAGGGCAAGATTTGAACATGGTTTGCCTGGTGAATCCATTGGTGAAAAAGTTACTATAATGTGATTTCAGTATTTCTTGAATTTTTTATACATGCAATATCTGCGAACCCCACACATCAAACTCGATGAAGTTAACTGGCAAGGGTGAGCTCAAATTTTGAGGATGATCGCTTATAGTTACGCTGATGAGTGGATAGGTTTAAACCTGTTCTATATCCTTAGGATTTAGGAGAAACATTAAAAAAATGACGTCAAGGATAAATAAAACTCGTTTGTTTGATTTCGTGACGCGGTTCATTTATTATCCGGTACTTTTAGTTATGGGCGTAATTCTCGCTTTGTTTATGAAATTTTCCTTTTCTCCTTTGGATGGAACGATCTATATACCTCAGGCGTTTGTTTTAGGAGTGCTTGCGCTTTTTATGGTGTTTTTCCTTTATCGGAACTCCGAGAAGTTATTAGAACGTCCTTTCTTGTTCTTTTCTACTCTAGTGGCTGTCCTCTTAACAATGTTTCTTGTTACAACCTATGGCGCCCCTTATACCCCTCCAAGCTATATTCTCTTGGGCATCGTTTGTGTAGTAACAATATTTATTTCGTTATTGTATACATTTCCAAGATTTCCATTTCATTCCTTTTTGGAAAACTCGCGAAGAAGAAAAGAAGTTACCATTATTGCTATTCTTGTCGTTTTAGCCATACTTCCAACTCATACTTTTTTAACAAAGCCAGGGTTTCCAGAGAGTCACGACCTTATCTATCATGTAAGCAATGTATGGGTTATGTTCCGATACTGGAGAGAAGGTATAATATATGCCCCTTTCGATCCTTGGAACGGAATTGGCGGTCTTGCATTATTTCGCTTCTATCATTTTCTTGGCTATTATTTTGCATTCCCTTTTTCATGGTTTTTAAACACCTTTCAAGCTTTAAAGGGCGCAATTGTTACATCGTTCATCCTTTGCGCTCTATCTGTTTATTATATGACCAAGAAAATCTCAAAGGATAGCATTATTGCAAGCATCTCCGCGATATCCTTTACTTTTATAGGACTCCATCTTACTACAGCATTTTACAGAGGTACCTTAACAGAACTAATTGGTTATACATATGTTCCTCTTATTTTCGTCTTTTCAAGAGACTCTCTTAAAATAGATTCGAATAGACGTTTAACAAAAGCAATTTTTTCAGGTATTTTTCTTGCTGGATTGATTTTGACGCATTTACCGACCGCATATAACTCTGTTTACATTATCACTATATATTTGATCTATTCGCTTCTAGATGAACTTTACTCTCATCAACTCACGGTAAAAAGAGCAGTTTTGATGGTTGCCCTGTATTTTGTACCCATTGGAGTAGGACTAGGATTAACAGCATGGTGGCTTATACCTGCGTATACACAGACACCTACGATTTTATGGAGTGACGAAGTCGCTTTATCGACGGGAGGTTCTCCTGCTCTGCATTTTGTCAGTCTACCACAACTTTACACGAGGGAGCTTTGGTGGAGGATGAGAGGGTCAAAAATCGGCATAGCGGGCGAAATGCCTTTTTACATAGGTACGGTCTCTTTGGGACTTGCTTTGCTTTCATTTTTCATAAAACCAAAGGATAAAAACTCTAAAAATAATGAAATGAAGTTTTTTATGGTGCTTCTTGTTATTTCTCTTATTTTAGCAGATTATCCTAGTGTTTTTATTTATTATTATGTTCCATTAATTTCGTTCTTTAAGTGGCCATGGCGATTTCTGTTGCCCGCATCAATTTCCATCGCTTATTTAACAGGCATGGTTGTAAGTACGTTTTATGAGAAAGCAATAGCATTTGAGATTAAAAGGAATTTCAAGTTTCGTTTAAGCCACTGGATTCTTGTAATTACTGTTCTTTTGATTCTTGTGGACATGTGGCCATATACAGGCGCATTTAAATGGGAATATTATCCACAGGATGAGGATTATTTGAATGCTTTGCAGTGGATTAAGTCCAACGACACTGGTCTTTATCGCATCAGTGATCTATACGGGCGAGGTAGGGGCGAATCGATAACAAAAACTGAATTTTACGATGTAGAAGGTCCCCAGTGGTGGACATCCTCAAGAGCTCTAGAAAATAATATTAGTTTTAAATCATCATTGACAAAAGAACTTGGATACCTGAGCTTAAAATATTTGCTCATAAAGCAAAAAAATGAAGCAGAATGGCTGCTTAATGGATGGCAAAAAATAAGGTTCTACGAAAATTCCAATATGAGTATCCTGCAAAATCCATATTTCAGACCAATGGTCGAAATCGTTGACGACGCTGATGCTTTATTTCCGAATAACATAGGTACTGCAGAATTTACATCAATAAACCCAACTACTTTTACTATTAACGCTCAATCTTCGGAGGGTGGAATACTTCTTGTGAAGTATGGGATCTTCCCTAATTGGAAGGCATACCTAGATTCCACAGAGATTGATATCAAAGAAAACAAATTTGGTATTATTACTCTAGAATTACCAGAAGGCGAGCATCTTGTAACATTAAGATTTGAAGAAAATGTTTCTATTGGGTATCCGATTTCAATTCTTTGTTTAGTTGGTGTGCTATTCTATCTTTCTATAGTCTTGGTATTTCCACAATTTAAGTTTCTTATCTCAAATGCCAAAAATAAAAAAACAAAATAAAGGATGAGCCGCGATCTAAGCGCAATTATTATTTTTCAAAAAAATATCTTTAATTCTCGTTCTTTTCGAAAAGACATGAACTAAACATTTCTAAGCGCTCTAAGCCTCTTATCTCGGTGTCAAAAAGTGGAATTTCTGTGATTTCAAATTCATCTGCATAAAACTCTCTTATGGTTTCTATATTCCCTTCTTGCATACTTCGTCTTGCAGCACAAAAAGCGCAGTCGGGTATTACTGGATACACCATATTTACAAGTACATTGCTTATTGGTATCTCATATTCATAGAGTGTAGTGATAAGTCGTTCAGTTTCATAGATACTCATTGCCTCTGGAATCATCACCGTACAAAATGTCGTTTTTTCTGGATCACTCAAATCTACCTGCGCTTTGCCAATGGATTCTTTAAGTTTTTCCAAGGCCTCCATTGTCTTATCTTCAACTGTTTCTTTACCGAAGAGACTCTTAAGTTTGCCGACAAACTTACCAAGGGTGTATCTGAGTTTTATAATCTTTCCTAAAAATGAATCAAGTACGTCAGGTAAGCTTAGAAGACGTAACGTATGTCCTGTGGGTGCTGTATCAAAAATGATCAGATCAAAATCGTGTTCATCTTTCTTTTCAATGAATTCAAGAACCTTACCAAAAGCTAAAGCTTCATCGATACCAGGCGGGGTCGTATCTAACATATCACCCATTCCAAGTTCATCAAGTGGAACTGGTGACATATCTGCTAAGCTTTCTTCAGGTGACATCCCCATAAGATTTTTATAATTCTTCATTGCCGTCTTTGGATCAATTTCAAGACCATAAAGATTCTCAACACCTTCTATTGGCTTGATTTCGCCACCTATCGGTTGGTCTAAAGAATCAGCTAGACTATGTGCCGGATCTGTTGATATAATCAGAATCTTCAAATCAGTATTTTTTGCATACCAAACAGCGGCTGCAGCCGCGCAAGAAGTCTTTCCGACTCCTCCTTTTCCGCCAAAGAAGATAAACTTGAGATCCTTCTCAAGTAGGTTATTTAGTGTCATAATAACTCATCAATCCTTCTTATGTTATAAGAAATTAGCAAGAAATCCCCTAGGGTAAGTAGGAGACTTCAAAATCTATGCGATTCATAAGGTCTATCTCGTATATCTAAAAATCTTATCTTTTTCTTTTCTTTCTAACTTTAAATGCGTTTCTTTTTGTGAAGAATAAAAGTGCCCATGGAACACCTGGAAGTCCGATAGCTAAGATAGAAAGCAATAGAATATCTCTCCACTCTGTCGTAGTTAGCTTTGGAAGTACATTAAGCACTACTGGATCGGTGAAAAACTCATATCGAGTATCGTTTTCATCCATAAACGTAATTTTAGCGCCCGGTAATGTGTAATTCCCACTCTTCTCGGGACGTAGGACATAATACGCGGAAACATTCTCTTTGACTCCAAGTTCAATGCCGTCGACAAGACTTAAATTGCCCGGATCTATTTCCGTAAAGCTCCAGAAAGGAAGATCTTCTTCTGTTATTGTAAGATCAAAGATTGTTTCATTTACGACTTCAGGGTTCTTGATTTCAATTGTTACTGTTACATTGGAGTCAACAAAGGTTTCTTTTGGCTGAATTGTTTTCGTTACATTCAAAAAATCCTTTCCACTTAGTACTTCCTCCTCTTGGCCAGCTACTAGTTCAACGGATTGCATTGATGTTATAGGAATAGTAAAACACAACATAACTATGAAAAAAAGTGCCCACTTATTTCTCAATTTCTGCACCTTTCATTAACCGTCTTGAGGATCAGTGTCATGTATCACTACTTAAGTGTTTGTAGTTATTATTGGGGACTTAGCTAAGTTTTCTTTTAAAAAAGTTTAGGCTTTCAAAAATATGTTAGATTTCTGAACTTTGCAATTCAATGTGATAATGAGAAATGTTAAATATTTGATATAACTTAATCTCTGCAATAGATCAATCGAATTAAGGAACAAATGAATTCCAGATTGAATTTGTTGGGTGACGTTTCAATGAATAGATTCGAACATAAATTTTGGGCAGCTTTAGCCTATACGATCGTACTTCTGGCGTATTACTTTTTTGGAAGTCCAACGATAAGAATTGCGGTAATTAACGCGTCGTTCCTCGGATATGTAATTGTAATCGCTGCAAGTCACTTTCCTGACCTAGATTTAGATTTTGGTATTAAGTATCATCGTAGCCCCATCACGCATTCCCCGATTATTCCAATTGTAGTCTTGATCTTTTACTTCATCAGCAGTTTTTCATTCTCTGTATTATTTCTTGTAGCAAGTTTCTTCATCGGTTATAGCTCACATCTTTTCCTCGATTTGATTCCACCTACAGGATCAGCCTTTGGATCTCGCGTTTCAAAATGGTTTGAACAACGTTTAAAAGGAGGAGCGCCGGGAGATCTGCGAGGTATACCAGAAAAATATGAGAGAAATTGGCTAAAGATATCAGGGATCATTGTGGCAATTTTCTTTGTACTTACTATGTTACTGGCTCATCAGTTTTTACCGACTATACCTGTCTAAGTTCTAAGCTCTATTAGATGTTCATTAATTGTGAATAACAACGGTGGTGCACATGAGTGAAAAAGGGTTTAATCAACCCACCAATTTTTTAAATTCCGCAGAATTTTGCCTAAAGAACGATGATCTGACTGGAGCAGTTGATAATTACATTCGGGCTGCATCAGCCTATCAGGATTTACAGGAATATAAAAACGCTGCAAAATACTATTCATCAGCTTTGCGGATAATTGAGCAAAAAACTTCAGACAATGAAATGTTAGATCGTGGAGAACTTTCGAATTTGTATAAATTACTTCTTGCAAAGAATGCTTGTCTTCTTAATTTAGGCCTAATCCATATCTTGCTTCAGAAACCCTCCTTAGCAAAAATATTCTTCATCGAGAGCCATAAGCCACTAACCAAGGCAAATTCAATATTAAAAGATCACAAAGATTATTTCTCGAATTTAATTGATCCTCAAATTAAAGATATTGTGGGTATAACACCTCTTCAATCAGAACTGATAATATTTGGCTTTAGTTCATCTGTCTTCTCTTTTTTAAGCGCTATATTGGATAATGATACTGAAAGGATTACAGAGTATCTAATTAAACTCAAAAAGCTAGAAGATATTTTCGTATCTGATTATTTTGAATCTAATGATAATTCGTTTTTTATTCTACTAGAAAAACTTTCAGAAAGCATCTCGGAAAAAAATCTAAGTTTATTCAATGAAACTAGGGCTACATTGGAAAGCTTTTATTTTAATCGCCGCACAAATTCCTTGGAAGAAACAGAAAATCAAGTTCGTATTACATTACTTGACAGTTTTCTTACTACTTTTGAAGATGAACTCTTGAAGATTTTTGAGGCTTTAGAAAAATTATTTTCGAAAAAACTTGAAGAGAATTAATCGCCTGTTGAGCGAAATATTGAAAAATTCAGCGATAATGAGATCTCTACTCATATTGTTTACTTTTTATCTATCAATTAATATGCATTTTGAGGGATTCAATGAAGAATAGATCTAAAAAAATTACAATGATCGGCACAGGATACGTAGGTTTGGTCAGCGGTGTTTGTTTTGCCAAGCAAGGTTTTTCTGTTAAGTGTGTGGACATAATACCTGAGAAAATCGAAGCGATCAATTCAGCCCAACCACCTATTTATGAGAAAGGTTTAGACGAACTTTTAAAAGAAATGGTTAGCATAGGTACGATTGAAGGAACAACTAACACAGAAGAAGCCATATTGAACTCAGATGTGGCATTTATTTGTGTAGGCACACCATCCAAAGATAGTGGAGAAATGGATACTGTCTGGATTGAATCAGCAGCACGAGATATCGGTAGAGCTTTGAAGAAAAAAGATGAATATTTTGTTGTAACTGCAAAATCTACCATTGTGCCGGGTACAACAGATTCTATAATTATGCCTATTCTAGAAGAAGAATCAGGAAAAGAGGCAGGAAAAGATTTTGGAGTGGCATTTTGCCCAGAATTTCTTCGAGAAGGAAATGCCATTGAAGATTTCTTGAAACCTGATCGAGTAGTTATTGGTGCAATTGATGATCGGTCATACGAGACAGTTCACGAATTATTTGATTGGGTTCCTAAAGAGACTCCCATTCTCAAAACAGACCTTAGAACCGCAGAAATGATTAAATATGGCGCGAATTCCTTTTTAGCTACAAAAATCTCGTTTATCAATACTATTTCAAATATGTGTGAGGCACTTGGTGTTAATGACATCTATGAGGTAGCAGAAGGTATCGGTCTCGATTTTCGAATTAGTCCTTATTTTCTTAGAGCGGGTGCAGGCTTTGGCGGCAGTTGTTTTCCAAAAGATGTGAAAGCGATCATTGCTGCAGCGAAAAAGGCAAATTATGATCCTTTATTACTCAATTCTGTGATTGAAGTAAATAAAAGACAGCCTTTGCGCCTAATATCAATGACTAAAGAGGAAATCGGCGATGATCTGTCTGGAAAACAATTTGCAATTCTTGGACTTGCATTTAAACCAGATACTGATGATATACGCGAAGCGCCCGCTATTATTGTAATAGATGAACTGCTGAAGAATAATGCAACAATAAAAGCATACGATCCAGAGGCCATGGACAATATGAAACAACTTTTTGGTGAAAAAGTTCAATTCACTGAGAGCAAAGAAGATGCCTTAAGAGATGCTGATGTGTGTATCATTGTCACCAATTGGAAGGAATTCACTGAACTACAACCAAATGATGTCAAAACCCTAATGAAGACTCCTATTGTCATTGATGGACGAAAAACTGTGGATGCTGAAACATTTCTCAATGCAGGAGTGACTTATAGAAGAATAGGTTTGAAAAAAT
>JBHLOP010000238.1:0-3529 GCA_048940375.1 Promethearchaeota archaeon
TTACCATCTCTTTGTTTGTTTCTGCTTCTGCAATTATGCCGTTTGAAGGCCAAGGAGTATCACAAGGGCTGAGTATTGACGATTTACCCCATCCATTAAGATCTAATATACCAAGGTCACCTACCGTGCAGCAGTGCGCCATGTAAATTTGATTTTCTATACATCTCGCCTGGCAGGAATGTCTTACCCGCCAAAATCCAGCTTCACTGGAGGTGAATGACGGACAGAAAATGATTTCTGCCCCCTTTAGAGTGAGAATTCTTGAACATTCAGGAATTTCTGCTTCATAGCAGATCAAAATACCAACCTTTGCGTTTTCCAACTCTAAGATTTCTAAAGTATTCCCTTCAGCGGTATCCCATTCTCCCTCAGCTGGAAAGATGTGGGTTTTTTTATGCTCAAATATCGTTCCGTCTGGACCAAACAGGTAACATGAATTATAATATTTGATTCCCTCTTTCTTTAAGTGCGATCCTGCTATCAGATATTGATCATTTTGCCTTGCAAGTCTTGAAAAAAGATCTAGATACTGATCGGTGAACTCCGATGTCTTTTGTTTAGCCATAATTGTGAAATTCTTTGCATCTGGAAAAGACGTCAACAATTCAAAAGTAAATAATTCTGGAAATACCACAAAATCTGATCCTTCAGCTTGTCTTAAGCTGGAGATAACGTGCTCCTCGAACTCTGAAAAACTTTTGATAGGTTTTAAAGAGAATTGCGCAGCAGAAATCTTGATCATTCTCATATATTGGGGCGCCTCCATGTTTTCTACTATTTGTTTAGTTAATACTAATTCCTTCGTAACTTATCTTTTTATAAAGATAAGTAGTTTTTATTTGAAACACTCCGGTTAATGATTTAACAAAGGAGAAGTAAATATGGCAAAGCATATCGGGATAGTTGCATGTAGTGCAGAAGGGGCAGCTCTATGTTATAGGACAATTTGCATTGAAGGTGAGGAGCTTATGGGAAAATATGCACATCCTGAAGTTTCTATGCACACCTATCCTTTAAACGAATATATAGAATTCATCGAAACGGACAACTGGGAAGGTGTGGCAAATTTGATGTTAGCATCAGTTAGAAAATTGGCAGAAATAGGAGCAGACTTCGCCATATGTCCAGATAATACAATACACGAGGTTTTTAACGTCGTTATTGAAAAATCTCCTATTCCATGGCTTCATATAGCAGAAGAGGTTGTAAAAGAAGCAATAAAGCAGGAATATAAATGCTTAGGAGTTTTAGGAACCTCATATCTTATGGAAGGACCAGTTTATTCTGAGAAACTCACAGAAATGGGGATAGACTTCAAAATTCCTGAAAAAGATGAAAGAATGCACATAAACGATATTATATTCGAAGAACTTGTTTATGGCAAGTTTTATCAAAAATCTCGCACTTATTTTGAAGAGGTAATCGCTAAATTAAAAAATGCAGGATGCGATGCAGTGGTCCTTGGATGCACTGAAATTCCGTTATTAGTAGTCCCAGAAGAATCACCTCTTCCAACGTTGGATTCCACAAGACTACTTGCGAGAGCAGCTTTGAAAAAAGTAATCGAAGAATGATTTATGGTAAAGGTTGTGAATCTATGAAGATTTGCGTTACACAAGGAAAGGTAGGTATCATCGAAGAAGATCAGATTAAATTTTTGAGCGGTTTTAAATCAGTCGAAGAGTTCATTCAAAATCCTCCTGATCGGTTATCTTTTTCGGATGAAATAATTCCACTAAGCGAAGCCAAATTTGATGCCCCCATACAAAATCCATCAAAAATTCTTGGCATTGGGTTGAATTACTTTAAGCACGCGGCCGAGGCAAACGCTCAAGTACCTTCTGAACCTTTTGTCTTTTTAAAGCCTCCTTCTTCAATTATTGGACCAAATCAAGCAGTTAAGATTCCAAAAATGAGTAAACGAGTTGATTATGAAACAGAATTAGCTGTTGTGATGGGAAAAATGACTAAGGACGTTGATGAAGACGAAGCATATTCAAAAGTGTTTGGATATTCTATAATTCTTGATATGAGCGCCCGAGATCTGCAAAATATCGACAGAACATTGTTTCGGGCAAAGGGATTTGATACGTTTGCTCCAATTGGACCCTGCATTGTAACAACCGACGAAATTCCAGATCCTCACTCGCTTGATATAAAGCTTTGGCAAAATGGCGAATTGATGCAAAACGACAATACACGAGAAATGATTTTTAAAATACCCCAGTTAATCAGTTTCATCTCACAAGTCACCACATTATATCCAGGAGATATTATTGCCACTGGAACGCCAGCAGGAGTTGGACCTGTTAAAAGTGGCGATAAACTTGTTGCAAAAATTGATAGAATTGGAACTTTGGAAGTTTCAATAGAAGGCTAATGTTTAAGGAGTTTTAAACAATGACAAAGAATAAGAAACCTGATAAGAAAATTGCTAAAAGAATAGAAAAGGAATTACATGAATCTAAGAAACTCCTTAAGAAAGGTATCAAAGCACAGAAATCTCAAGACTTAGAAGTAGCTTTAAATCACTTTCAAAACGCATATGAAATAATTCAGGATATTTTAAATAATGAAGACGTCAATAAAGGCGGTAAATACGAAGACACCAGAGAAGGAAAAATAGTTACGCTTCTTCATCTTGGAAATATTCATCATGCACTTAACAAGACTGATCAAGCATTGGAATATTTAAAAGACGCACTAGTGTTAGAAGAAGAGAAAGGAATGGTAGGAGATATGCGTAAAAGAGTCATGATTATGAAAATGATCGGCGATATTTATTGTGATCAAGAAAAATTTGATGACGCAGTGAATACATTTGAAGAGCTTTATTATTTGATGGTAAGGGCAAACGCACCCTTTGATGATACTGCAAAACTTCTTGACAAATTAACAAGCATATGTTATGAGCATTTGGAAAAAGATGATCCAAGAACAGTTAAGTTCTTTGAAAAATCAATTGAAGTTCTCAATATCATGGGACGAAGACGTGGCGCAAGAAATATGATTAATAATTTAGCGGTTGTTCATTATAGGAATGAAAGATACGATGAAGCACTTGAATATTATCAACAAGCACTTGAAATAGATGAAAAGCGCAATGATATGAGAGGGAAAGCTTCTAGGCTTCGATACATAGGACTTGTTTATCATAAGAAAGAGAACTGGGAGCAAGCGCTGAAACATTATAATGAATCTCTTAGTTTGAGTGCCGAAATTAAAGATTCAGTTGGAAAAAAAGAAACTTTAACAAAACTTGGTGGCCTGTATATGGCAAAAGGCGATGAAGAAAAGGCCAAAGAATATTTACAAGAAGCTGATCAAATTAAATTAGACAAATAACCTACTCTGTGCAAAATAGTTTTAATCGATGAATGAATTGCTAATGCATAATAAACCGCAAATTAATGCTTGAAGAATGATTTTATTCTTAAAACGACGAACTTTAAAAGAATCTCCCCATTTATCCATTTTACTTACCAAATCTTCTTTTAGACTTATAGTTTTCGCGAATCAACTCAAAATT
>JBHLOP010000025.1:0-14577 GCA_048940375.1 Promethearchaeota archaeon
GTGTCTAAAGACCCTAGTGGGGCGATATGTGAAGGCAATGCGGACGTTGTTTTGCATTCTACAACATCTCGTTTAGTAGATGTGAAACCCCAGATACTTCAATGTGTTCGGGAAAAAATGAACGTCATTTCAACTTGTGAAGAGTTAGCGTATCCGATTGGTTTTAATGCGCGAATCGCTGATGAAATTGATGCCGAAGCTAAACGATTTGGAGTCACTGTACTTGGAACGGGTGTAAATCCGGGCTTCGTGATGGACGCGTTACCTGTTTTCCTTACAACTGTATGTAAGAATGTCAATCGAGTTGAAGTAACAAGGATAGTGAACGCATCTCTTCGCCGCGAACCTCTTCAAAGAAAAATAGGTACTGGACTTACAGTAGGCGAATTTCAGCAGAAAGTCGAGGAAAAGAAACTAGGGCATGCAGGACTTCTTGAATCTCTTGTTATGATAGCTGATACACTCGGCTGGGACTTAGTTATAGACGAGAAAATTGAACCCGTAATCGCCAAAGAACCATTAAAAACAAAATATTTCGATGTCGCTCCGGGCGAAGTTGCCGGAATTTTTCAGATCGCAACCGGGTCTAAAAATGGAGAAAACTTAATAAAGTTAGTACTTCGAATGGAAATTGATTCAAAAGAACAATATGATAGAACACAAATTTTTGGAGAACCAGATATTGACATTAAGATTCAGAATGGGTTATTTGGAGACGATGCGACAGTTGCAATAGTTGTGAATTTGATTGATGCTGTAATGGATGCTCCTCCAGGTTTTCTTACTATGAAAGATGTACCATTCTTGCCACATCTTACCTGATTTAAAAGAAATTTAACACGCTATACCAGATCTGAAAGTTCATCTTTTAATTCTTTCAATTTTACGAGGTCTTGTATTTTAATTACTCCTTTCTTGTCCTCGATTATAGCTTCTGCTTTCAGGTATTTTATCGCTCTGTATTTGTCTCCTCCGCGTCCCCTGACTAAATCTTTTTTCTTGATCTTATCCTCTTTACTTTCTAAAATCGCGAGTGTAACACGCAACACTTCTCTTATAAGTCTTTTGAATACTCCTGAAACCGCCATAATTTCTAATTCTTTCGCTTCAGATTTAGCCAAGATTTTTTCGGTTGTATGACCAGGATATTCAAATATAATCTTTACATTTTTTTCATCACGCGACATAGCTTTTTACCGCCTAATTAAGTTGATTGCCCCGCTCCAGAAATCAGTTAATGGTAATCAGAGTTGCTATAGTTTCTTATTAGATACACATTCGAACTAAAGACTTTATGTTCTGATTATCTTTTTTGAAACTTACTTTTATGCTTTGTTGCGCGCGTTTTTAACAGGTGAATATTTATAAATGGCATCGCATCATCAATGCTAAAAAGCGATAGATATTCTATAAATTCTGCAGAGCTGACGGGTATGAGGTACCCAGGAGATCGCACTCGAACTAGATAACTTCGGCACTCTTTTTTACAAATTTTCTTCCATTTCAGAGGATATAATATATTTTTTCTCTGAAATAAAAATTCTATCGCGTATTGAACTTGTTTTATTCATGTTCATGGAAGATTTAAAGTTTTGCAGAAATGATATTCCAACTATAGGAGGTTTGAATCTTGAAAGATATTGAAAAAGTAGTTTTAGCGTATAGTGGAGGGTTAGATACCTCTGTTTGTGTGAAATGGTTACAAGAAAAATATACAGCGGACGTCGTTACAGTCATTATTGACGTGGGGCAGCCAAAGGATTTCAAAGCGGCTGAGGATAGAGCTTATGAGTTAGGAGTAAAGAAACATTATGAAATTGATGGAAAACAGGAATTCTTTGATAATTATATCACACCTGCCATTAAAGCAAATGCACTCTACCAGGGAAAATACCCATTAGACGCAGCACTTTCTCGTCCGCTGATCTCATCGAAACTTGTGAAGATTGCAAAAGAAGAAGATGCTGACGCGGTCGCTCATGGATGCACCGGAAAAGGTAACGATCAAGTCCGTATAGACATCTGCACCACTGCCTTGAATCCTAAACTCAAAATAATTGCTCCAGTACGTGAATGGGACCTAGATCGTCCTGCGGAGATAGAGTATGCTAAGAAACACGGGATTCCAACAGACGCTCACAGTGTGTATTCCATTGATGAAAATATGTTCGGGCGCTCGATAGAGTGTGGAATTCTTGAATATCCAGAGGAGGAGCCTCCAGAAGATATATTCAAATTAACTACTGATCCCATAAAAGCTCCAGATGCACCAGAATATGTAACCATAGGCTTTGAAAAAGGTGCACCTGTTTCCCTTAACGATCAGAAAATGCATGGCGTTGAGTTAATTGCAAAATTAAATGAAATAGGCGGTCAACATGGCGTTGGACGTATCGATCATATTGAAGACAGGCTTGTTGGTATCAAATCAAGAGAAATCTATGAATGTCCTGCTGCAATGATTCTATTAGAAGCGCATGCAGATCTAGAGAAAATGGTACTCACTCGTCACGAGAATTACTTTAAACCTATAATAGATCAAAAATGGACTGAACTTGCATACACTGGCCTGTGGATGGATCCACTAAAAAATGACTTAGAGGCTTTTATAAACAATACACAGACCCGTGTAAATGGTGCAGTTAAAGTAAAACTCTATAAAGGAAATCAAATAGTCGTTGGAAGAACGTCACCGAATTCACTCTATGACTATGACCTTGCTACATACGAAGAACTATCTACCTTTGATCAAAAAATGGCAGTGAATTTTATCCAACTTTGGGGATTACCAACCGTTGTCGCAAGAAATAATAATGCGAAAGAACATTAGGCATTCAAACTATTAGGTGTTCACATGGACGATTCTTCAATAGATCTTCTACGACATAAGCGGCTAGGGAAACAACCAAAGGATATCGCTGATTTTTCTTCATCTATCGATAGCGACAAAAGGTTAGTCAATGCTGTAATTAACATCAACAAAGCACACTGCATAATGCTAGATGAATGTGGCATTATTGACGACAAGCAATCAAAACAAATATTGAAGGCTTTAAATGCGCTAGATCCAGAGATGAAACTAGATCCGATGCTGGAAGACGTTCATATGAACGTTGAAGCTAGAGTCATAGAACAAATCGGCGAAGATATTGGAGGAAGAATTCACACGGCGAAATCCCGTAATGATCAGCAAAATACAGCACTGCGAATGATTACTCGAGAGGATATACTTCTTGTTGCAAAAACTGTTCTTAATCTTATCAAGACTCTTCTCAATTTTGCAAAAGAGCACGTTGATACCCTAATGCCAGGCTATACACATCTTCAACGCGCACAGCCAATAACACTAGCGCATCATTTTCTCTCCCATGTTAACGCATTGTTTAGGAACGTAAATCGGCTTATAGATGTCTTTCCAAGGGTGAATATGTGTCCAATGGGCGCTGCAGCCTTAGCCACAACTACTTTCCCCATCTCACGCGAAAGAATTTCTGAGTTGCTTGGCTTTAACAAGTTAATGGACAACTCAATTGACGCAGTTTCTTCACGAGATTTTTTACTTGAGGTACTCTCAATTTATTCAATTATAATGCAATATCTCAGCCAAATTTCCGAAGAACTGATTCTTTGGAGTACTTCTGAATTTAGTTATTTAGAATTGCCTGATATATTTACATCCACAAGCAGCATTATGCCCCAGAAAAAAAATGCTTCCGTTCCAGAATTAATAAGAGCAAAAGCAGCTACTGTCTTTGGAGATCTGATGACAAGTCTTGCAATGATAAAAGCGCTTCCCCAAAGTTATAATTTAGATCTGCAAGAATTAACAAGATATCTATGGCATGGATTCGAAATTACTTATTCTTCTGTTAATATGCTGACAGGATGCATCGAAGGCATTAGCGTTGATAAAAATCGAATGAAGGAAATGTGTGTAAACAGTTTTATAACTGCAACTGATCTAGCCGATTTCTTAGTTTCTCACACTAAACTTCCTTTTAGGACCACACATAGATTAGTAAGCAATATCGTACTTGAGCTTCTTGAAATGGGGCGAAAAAAACTAACAGATTTAGACAAAGACCTATTTGACAAAATATGTCTAGAAACTATCAATAACAAACTTGATATTGATTTTAATAAACTCATTCAAACTATAGATCCAATGGAAAGTGTCAAATCCAGAAAGATAATTGGCGGTCCCTCTCCTGATACTGTACGCTCTGCTATTATGAACAAGGAAAATGAATTGGAAAAACTAACGAACAAAATTTCATCTTTGATAGATTTCTTAGAACAGGCAAAAGAAAAATTAGGGACTTTTTCTTAAAAAAAGTTTGCATGCGATTTAAGATTCATCTTTTTATGAAAATCATATTTGTCAGCCCCTTGGATTACTAATGCTCTTCTGTTGAAAGGATGCTCACCGCAGCTTATATTAGGCACGGTGCAAAACTAATCATAAGAAGAAATGCTATTCTCGAATTGCATTTGAAACAATTAACAGCAAGATCTTTGAGGAGGAACAACAATTGGTCAATATATTCTGGCAAGGTATGAAACTTGCGACTAGATCCAAAATCCGCTTCATATCATTTGTTGTTGTTTATTCTGCCTTAGCATGGTTAATAGCCATAAACCTAAATGCTGTTAGTGGTACAGGATTTAGCCTAGGCGGGCAATTAACTGAAGCACAAATTAGGTTGACAAGCACATTGATAGGTAGTGCTATCGTCTCTACTTTATATGGATTCCTCATTTCAACTTTTAGAAAAAGAGATATTGCGGTTTTGAAAGCTATTGGATGGGGTAATAACAATGTGAGAATGCTTATAATAAGCGAAATTATATTAGTGGCTTTAATGGGTTATGTCTTACTAGTAGAGATGGATATTCATCTTTTAGGCATTAACGCATATCTTTCATTCTTAGTGAACGTAAGTACATTAATTTTAACCAGAAGTACACTTGTTCTCACATTCGTGATCATTGTAATCTTTCAGATTCCTGGTGTTCTAATCGCTTATTGGCGTGTATTAAACATTAGGCCGATGGAAGCTTTTAGAGCTTTATAGGTTAAGGAGTTGACTATGGTGTCAGTACCAGTGGTTTTGGTAGAGAAAGTAAGTAAGGAATACAAAAGAGGTAAAGAAGTAGTCGTTGCACTGAAAGATATCAATATGGAAGTCCGAGAAAGTGATTTCCTTCTAATCGTTGGTCCATCTGGTTGTGGAAAAACTACACTAATGAATACAATGGCAGGGCTAGATCAACCTAGTACAGGTCGAGTCATATTTGACGGAATGGACACAGATAAAATTGATGAGAAGGAGTTTCCGAAACTCAGACGAGAAAAAATTGGGTTTGTCTTTCAAGAGTTCAATTTAGTCCAAGATATGACTGTTTTTGAAAACATAACTAGCCCATTATGGCCTTCAAAGTTGAAAAACAAAGAAATCGAGGAAAGAGCGTATGAGGTTTTACGTGCAGTGGATCTGATTGACAGAAAGGATCATAAACCTAACCAACTTTCAGGAGGAGAACAACAAAGGGCTGCAATTGCACGAGCATTAATTAATTCACCGAGAGTGATCTTTGCAGATGAGCCAACTGGGAATCTTGATACCCAAGCCGGTGAAGAATTCTTTGAACTGCTAGTAAAACTTAACAAAGAACAAAAAAGTACAATCGTCGTTGTGTCCCACAATGAAACTTGGAAAAAGTATGCAAGCCGAATTATTAAAATGAGAGATGGAAAAATTAGTGGATAATCTATCGATTCATATACTTTCTTTTTTTTAATGAAATTAAGTCACTTGGCTAGAAATTTGTTCAAAACTGGTTTCTTATAATCTCATCTTTCCCTATTTATACGATTATGCAAATAAGTAATATCATTGTATATTGCATATGTTTCATTAACAATTGTCCTTGTCTTTCCATTTGCTAAAAGGAATAATAATTTTTACAAAAAATAAATGTCAGTTATTTTCAACGACAACGTCCCATCAAACTTTTATCCTAGTTATTCCAAATATATGATGATATATGGAGGTTTAATACAATGGGTCGACTAGAAAAAGCTCGGGAAATGTTGCAGCGCGCTGGACTCCCAGAACGCGATGAATTAGTACCGAGCACAAAAACATTTCCAGATGGAGCACATTACCGTATGGAAATCTCAGGCGTGGAACGACCGTCAACGCTGGAAGCACTAATTGAAGAAAGCGATAAACGAAATATGCCGATCCATCGGCTTATCAGTGTAGTTATGGGAGCCACTTTGTTAGATGATACGGAACTGAAAAATTTTGCTCAAATGGCAGCGGATGCGAGAATGGAAGTTATTTTGACACCAGGACCGCGTGCACTATGGGATATTGGGCGTCAGATTGTTACCCCAGAGGGAGCCTTAAGCGGGCTTAGATTTAGAGGAGCTGAAGGTATGGCTCAATATCTTGCGGATATGCTTCGTGCAATTGATCTAGGCTTTAGAGGATTCCTATGCATTGATGAAGGCATGATGATGACTCTAAATAAACTAAAAGAACTCGGTGAAATTCCCAGGGATATTAAATTCAAAATCAGTATTTTTGCAGGACATGCCTCACCAGCTGGCGGTAAATTGCTTGAAAGCCTTGGCGCAACTACTTTTAACCCTACAGGTGACCTTTCCTTGCAACAATTATGTAGCATTCGAAGAGCCGTAGATTTCCCCATCGACATTCATGTCATGCTTACAAGGAGTTTTGGGGGCTATAATAGGCTTTATGAAACACCTGATTTCGCCAAATACGTTTCGCCTGTTTACTTCAAGATAGAACCCGGTGACAGCATCGGTGGACTGTATGCACCATGGGTAAGTCCTGATCTCTTAGCCTTTTTTGCGAGAGAAAAAGTAAAGTACTGTGAATTTATCTACAACTTGATACAAGACACGTACCCTGAACTGAAGATGAGTGGAAGAGGACCATCAGATTTAGCAATTCCACAACCATAAAAGAAAGTCTTAGTTAGACTTCTCTTTTTATACATTTTTTCTGCTTAATGATTGAGAAATAACTCATTAATGCATCTCTGCTCCAATTGCACTAGTTGCCTCAATTAATTGGTTAATTTCTGATTCTGTATGTGCTGTGGATACTGCACCACCACCATGCATTACAAAAAATCCTTTATTTATCAACCTGAGTTTGAATTCTATATCTCTTTTCTTGTCGTCAGTCAGATATTCTATATCTCTCGGGTTTCTTAGATTCACATTTTTTTCATAGGGAAAGTGTGTCTGAAAGAGAGAGCCTACACCGGTACATTTTGCGTTTATTCCTTGTTCAATTAATACTTTCTCAATTCCTGTCCTAATATTCTGGCCCATTGCATTTATTCTTCGGTAAATCTTTCTTTCATCTTTTTGTAAAATAGAGAGCGTTTTGATGCCTGCAATCATGCTTAAGGGATTGATTGAAAAGGTGCCCCCTCCAATTAACGCAGAATCCCACTTTTTGCGTTCCTTAAGTGGGCTTGCTAAGTCTAGAATATCTTCACGCCCACATATAGCACCTATGGGCATCCCGCCTCCTAAGATCTTCCCAAATGTTGCTAAATCAGGTATAATATTGTAAAATTCTTGTGCTCCGCCTAAAGCAAGGCGAAAACCTGTGATTACTTCATCAAATATGAGTGCGCTATTATACTCCTCAGTCAGTTCTCTTAAGGCCTTTAAATAATCTTTTTCAGCAGGAATAAAACCGCCTGCACCCACAACTGGCTCTATAATTACCGCTGCAAGGTCACCTTTATAGTTTCTAAGAATTTGGGATGTTAATTCGATGTTATTGAATGGCAAACCCATCGTGTACTGTGTTGCTTCAGAAAGTAGTCCTGCAGAATCGGGCTTATCATACGGTTTGTGTATAGCTACTGACAGATCCGTGTTTCCACCATGCCATCCTCCCTCTACTTTGGCAATAATCCTTCTTTTTGTGTGTGCTCGTGCCAATCTCACCGCATACATTGTTGCTTCTGTTCCCGATACTCCAAATCTAACCATTTCGGCACATGGAATGATTTTATGAACCAGTTCTGCTAATTCCACCTGTAGATCATTAACAATACCCCAATGTGTCCCATATTCAAGTTGCTTTTTTAGAGCATCGATAATGGGTTGAGGAGCATGCCCTAAAATCATAGAATAGTGACCCATCCAAAAATCAACGATTTCATTACCATCTACATCATAGATCTTTGAACCCTTCGCACCTTTCTGTCCATCGATATAGAGGGGATATGGTGGAAAATATCTTATATTATGGCATACGCCTCCAGGCATTACCTTCTTTGCTCTTTCGAATAACTCTTTTGATCTTGATGTTTTTTCAATATACTCATCAGAAAACTCAGTCATTGCGATACACACTCTACATATTAAGCAGTCTAACGTTTTCGATTCACATTTTAAATAAATTCTTCAAGTCATAATGGAAAGTAGCTTATCATAATATCTAGATTTAAATATGATACATAAGAAAAGCAAACCGAAATACCAAATTTAATGAGCTGAAATAAAATGATTAAAATAGAAGTTTTTGAGGAAAATGTGTGCCCAAATTGTAAAAAACTAAAAGCATTTTTAGAAGAAAAGGGTTTAACTTATACTCCATTGAACATTCAGGAGAATCCAGACCATAAAGTTGAAGCTTTAATGAGCAATATTTTTGCTTTACCAGCCATGAGAATTAGGGATGATATTTTACGCGCAAAAGATATGATTTCCGATACGGGAGAGTTTCTCGGGGATGCAGTTTTGAAGTTCATTAATGAGCGGACTGGTAGTAGTTAATAATTTCTTCGAGTTTTTGGTTGTATCTTTTGAAAATTTATTTTAATGTGAAATAACATATTACTCCGGCATATAACGAATAAAGAATTCAAAACTATCCATATTTAACAAAAATTCAATTTCTGAAGAGAGGAGGAGATACTGATTGTCTGGTTGATGGGCAAAGACGAAATCGAAGTTGACATGCCCGAAGAATGGAATGGTATCGTACCGACAGAAATCTTCTTTCAAAATGCTCAAAATATTGTAGAAGAAGCGCAAAAGCGGAATATAATTATCAGAGTCATTGGCGGCATGGGAATTAGAATGCATTCAGGCGAATTTGATGAATTAGCGCAGAAACTTACGCGACTCGAAGGTGAACAGGAATTTACTGATTTGGATTTCATGACCTATAGTAAATATCAGAAAAAAACAATGCCAAAATTCTTTGAAGAATATGGAAACCAAATTTATGGCAAACCCTTCATAAAGCGACGAACGACGATCTCCAGCGCAACTACAAAGCGCCATATATATTACCACCCGAAGGGATGGTATTTCATTGATGTGTTTTATGAAATTTTAAAATTTAATCACGATATTTATTTCAAAAATCGGCTCGAAATCGATCCATTGACCATCAGTGTTACTGATTTACTTCTTGAAAAACTGCAAATTACTGAAGTATTCAGTGGCAAAGACCTGAAGGATTCGATCCTTCTGCTTAGGGCTCATGATGTCCAGGAAGGAGTAGAAGAGAATGCTATTAATGCGACATATATATCCGAGCTCATGGCAAAAGACTGGGGTTTCTATTATTCTGTGACAGAAAATCTCAAGGGAATCAAAGAACTTGCACCGGGTATTGATGCCCTGTCAGAGTCAGACATTACCGACATCAGCACCAAGATTGATAAACTCATTGAAATTATAGACGCTGTGCCGAAAGGCATGCGTTGGAAGGCAAGGGCAAAAGTGGGAACTAAAAAACAGTGGTACAGACCTGTGGAAACCGATGCTACAGTCTCAGGAATGTCGATCTGGAACTTGAAAGAAACTGTCAAATAGACTGAAAAGTAAACTTCACCATAGAATTAAACCACTAGATATGTCAATATTTGAGATAATAAGTGGAGCATAGGAAGAAGATCCTTTAGGCCTCATTAGTATTTTCCCGGTAGAAGCATCATTGTTGGTATATCTACTCTAGGAGGGGTAGGATGATTGGTAAACCAAAATCGTGATACCAACGAGCAACAACATTCAGATGAGTCTTTTCGTGAGAATGAGGAGAGATACCGCACCTTTTTTGAAGAATCCAGAGATGCCATATTTATTGTAGACAGAGATGGTAAAATCATCGATGCGAATCAAGCCGGCTTGGATTTGATGAGATATACCAAAGAAGAGATGCTCAATTTGAATGTTTTAGAATTTTATGCTAATCCCAGTGACCGTGCTAATTTTCAGCGGGAAATTGAGCAAACAGGGTCTGTTAAAGACTATGAGGTTAAGTGGCGTAAGAATGACGGTACCGAATTTGATTGTCTTCTTACTTCAACCGTGAGACGGGCTGCTGACGGAACCGTTATTGGATATCAAGGCATTGTTCGTGAGATGCCTGAGAGCAAACCGGCAGATGAAGAGTTGAGCATTGGCGAGTGGATGAGTTCAGGAGAGTGGATGGGTAAACTGACTGATTACATACATGATGTTTCTGAGCGTAAACGTGCAGATGAAGAGTTGAGCATTGGCGAGTGGATGAGTTCAAGCGAGTGGATGACGAAACTAACAGATTATACTGAGAATCTAGAAAGACTCGTAGAAGAGCGGACATTAGAGCTGAGGGAATCTGAGGAACGCTATCGTGGATTGTACGAATCCTCAAAAGATGGCATTATTTCAGTAGACATGGATGGAAAGATTATGGAATGTAATCAGGCCTTCGCTGAAATGCTTGACTATACAAAGGAAGAACTCTATCAATTAACTTATTGGAACCTCATCTCAGAGAATTGGCATGAAACACAAGCAAAAATCTTTAATGAACAGGTACTCAAGAGGGGATTTTCGGATGAATATGAAATAGAAGGTATCAAGAAGGATAACACCGTCTTTCCTGTTTCATTAAGAGTATGGCTTATCAGAGATAAAGAGGGTGAACCAACCGGAATGTGGAGCATTGTTCGTGATATCACAGAACGCAAGCAGGCGGAACAGGAAATAATGAAATTAAATGAAGATCTGCAACGTCGAGCCGTGGAACTAGAGTCACTTAACAAAGAACTTGAAGCATTCAGTTATAGTGTCTCGCACGATCTTCGTGCTCCGCTTAGAAGCATTAGCGGCTTTAGCCAAGCGCTACTTGAAGATTATTTAGAAAAAATTGATGCCGATGGACAAGATTATCTCCAACGAGTGCGTGCGGCAAGCATTCGCATGGGTGAACTTATTGATGCGTTATTGGGACTTTCTCGCATAACACGAAGCGAGATACGCTGTGAAATTACTAATTTGAGTGAAATAGTGAAAGAATTCATAGAGGAACTCCAAGAGTCAGAACCTGAGAGACAAGTGGAAATTAGCATTACACCAAAGCTCGTTGCAGATTGTGACCCTCGGCTTCTTCGCGCAGTGCTACAGAACCTTATTAGCAATGCATGGAAATTTACTGGGAAAAAACCAATTGCAAAGATAGTATTCAGTGCCATAGAACGTGATGGCGAAACTGCCTATTATGTTCGCGATAATGGGGCGGGATTCGATAAAGCCTATGCCGATAAATTATTTGGAGCCTTCCAGCGTCTTCATTCATCGGAAGATTTCAAGGGAATTGGCATAGGACTGGCTACGGTGAAGCGTATCATTCATCGTCATGGCGGTAGCGTCTGGGCTGAGGGTGAGGTGGATAAAGGTGCAACATTCTACTTCACATTATGATTTTGATATCTCGATGTAGGTTTATTCTTCTATTTTCCAAACGTATTCACAATAGGGATCCCCTGCACACATGGCTTTCGGTCGTTCCACAGTAGTTTTTGGATTTATGGTCTTAGCAACTAAATTTACCATTATTAACGCCCAGTCGCGGATATCTCTTGGCTCTGTCTTAAATGGACATTTAGTGATTTTGTGTCTACTGCTTATTTTTGATTGTTCAAGTGTTGTATGTTCGCCTCCAGTGAGTTCCCACCAAACATCAAACCAGTTTGATATTGTTTCTGCATCGTTTCCTTTCACCTGAAAGATGTCTATAATTGAATTTGTAAGATTCTTTATTCTGTCACCCATAGTGCAGACTCTTGCATAAATTTCCAGTGCTGTAGCTGGGCCAAATTTATCCCGGATCGCATATAAGAACCCTTTAACAATGGAACTATATGCTCTTAGAGTAAAATCGTGTTTTAGTAGTAAAGGGATCGATATTTTCTTAGTCATAATCTCCTCCTCTCCCTTAATCTCGAAACGTGTATATCGCAAGAAACTAGTGCAAGACAAATATACGTATGCACGGTCTTTGCTTTTATGCTTTCTTTTACGTGTGGCTGAGAGGCTGTGAACAAATTAATCAGAAAGCTGCGAAATCATTCCAATTTTCCTTGCTCTTTTTATCGTGTAGAGACAGACAGACCATGTTATTACGAGCCATAGTATGCTGGAAGCGACCATTTGAAGCAGTACAAATGATACAACTGCCATGCTTGCACCTTGTAGAGTTACTTCACGCCACGCAATGAACGCATATGTAAGAGGAATACTGTAACTTATCGGTCGGACTAAGGGTGGTAAAATTGTTACAGGGTAGAAAACGCCGCTGAAAAGGACAGATAATCCTGTGATTGTCCACGCCATTACCTGAGCTTCTTGACCGAAATAGAAAATTAATATGAGAACTACAAGGCCCAGCGAAACTGCCGCAAGAAAGATACTGAATATGATTAGGAAGATCGCAAAAACTCCACCGGCGAAGATGTTAACATTAAATGCAATCAAGCTACAGACTCCCATGACAACAAGAACTACTATTCCCTTAATAACTCCTGCGAGTGCATTCCCAATGATAAACTGATTTTCATCTGCGGGGCTAGCCATCATATCGATAAGAGTGCCACTCCACATCGAATGCATGAGTCCATAACTCAAGGCTTGCTGAACAACATAACTAAAAGACCAGCCGCATTGTCCAATCAAAATAAATGTAACAAAAGATATTCCTGTACTAGCTGAAACGTCTACAAAAGATCCCAGGAATCCAATGGAGAACAAACTTGCCAACGGCCATACTACTATCTCAAATATGCCGATCGGGCTACGGGCTATGTTGTGAGTTTGTCGATAAGTGAAGCCATACACTTGACGAAGATAAACTCTGAGCATTTTACTTCAACCCCCGACCTGTTAAATTTAGAAAGACATCCTCTAAAGTTGTCCGTCTCGTTTTTATGGAGGAAATTACATATTTGTTGTCTATTAACCGTCTAAGGATAGCATCAATTGATGAGTCTATATTATCAACATGAAGAACAAGTGCTCCATCTCGAAACGTTGACCTTAAGACAAGGTCGTCTAAGAAAGAGGAAGGATCGCCATCATATTTTGAGAAGGACAACTCAAGTGATTCAAACTCAGAAATCTGCTTTTTAAGTTCATCTGGAGTCCCTATAGACACGATTTGTCCTTTATCAATAAGAGCAATTTCATCACATAATTCATCTGCTTCGTGCATATTATGTGACGTAAGCAGTATTGTCATCTCTTTCTCATCGGACAGTTCTTGAATATATGCCCTGATTTTTCTGGCGATGTCAACATCGAGACCTAAGGTGGGTTCGTCCAGTAACAATAGTTTGGGATCGTTAAGAAGCGTTTTGATAAGTTTAACACGCTGCTTTAATCCTGAGGACAGATACGCTGATTTAATATTGGTTCGTTCCTTTAGACCAAAGAATTCTAATAGATCGCTTATTTTTTCAACAGCTTCATCATTTGGAAGTCCATAGAGTTTTGCATAGTATAGTAAGTTTTCCTTAGGTGATAGATTCCAAAAAAGTGAGCCTTGACCTGCACCATGATTTATTAGCGATCTAACTTGACGTCCTTCGTGTACTACATCATGCCCAAAGACTTCTGCAGTACCAGAAGTCGGCAAGAGAACACCTGCTAAAATATGAATGAGCGTAGTCTTTCCAGCTCCATTGGGGCCCAGAAGTCCATATATTTTCCCTGTTTTGATTTCTATATTAACATGATCTAATGCTGTTACATCTGGAGTTTTATTGAGAAGACCCCTTCCTGGATAAACCTTTGTGAGTTCTTTTGTTTCTACAGCTAAAGTCAATTCGTCCACCTTTCAAAAAAGATAAATAACAACCATTTTAATGTTTTTTGAACCCAAATTTAAACTGATCCATGTATGCAAAATTGAGGTTTTTGTGGAAAAATAGATCCCCTTTTACAAACAAAGATTTTTAGAAGTACAGAAGAAGTCGCCTCGAAATTATTTTAAATTTCAAAAAGAAGTATACTCTACAATATTAGAAAATGATTTACCATAAAATAAACGAGGTTAATATTATGGGAGCTAA
This sequence comes from Promethearchaeota archaeon, assembly GCA_048940375.1. GTDB lineage: Archaea > Asgardarchaeota > Sifarchaeia > Borrarchaeales > Borrarchaeaceae > Borrarchaeum. The sequence goes on from JBHLOP010000025.1 coordinate 14,407, forward strand.
AAAAAAGTTTACAGAAAAAGAAGCGAAAGAAATCGGCAAAAAATTAGGAATTAAATGGAAAGACTTTGATGTGAATCAATTTATGCGGGGTATGAATGTAGAGTTAGAACATGGGCTACATGATCCAGAAACTAATGTTACTAATGATGATGCTTTAATGACTGGCAAGAT
>JBHLOP010000239.1:0-3495 GCA_048940375.1 Promethearchaeota archaeon
CAGAAACAAATGAATATGTGTGTAGCAATCCTGGACAAGAGAATATCAGAAATGATATTAAAAAATATAATTTGAATAGAATCATAATAGCTTCTTGTTCTCCACGTATGCACCTTGATACCTTCAGAGATGCAATTAAATCGGCTGGCTTGAATCCATACCTGCTTGAGATAGCAAACATTCGCGAACAATGTAGTTGGGTTCACGATGATAAGGAAGAGGCAACACAAAAGGCAATTGACTTGATAAGTGGCGCAATTAAAAGAGGTCAATATCTTGAATCTTTAGAACCAAAAATTATGCCTGTTAGTAAAGAAGTTTTAGTTATTGGTGGCGGTATTGCTGGGATAATGACGACTATAGAACTTGCAGATAAAGGCTTTAAAGTTTATTTGGTCGAGAGAGAACCCAGTTTAGGAGGACATATGGCACAATTAAGTAAAACTTTCCCAACACTTGATTGTTCACAATGTATTCTTACACCTAAGATGGGGTACGTATCACATCATCCGAATGTAGAAATAATTACTCTCGCTGAACCAATTGCAGTAGAGGGGACACCTGGCAACTATAAAGTACTTGTTAGAAAAAGACCCAGATATGTAAATGAATTAAAATGTACATCGTGCGGTGAATGCGCCCAAATCTGCCCAATGAAAAAACCGAGCAAATTTGAAGAAAATTTAATTCAAGAAAAAGCGATATCTTTACCTTTTCAACAAGCAATACCAAATGCTTATGCAATAGACGAAAATTATTGTATTTACTTGAATAGAGGTAAATGTAGGGTATGTGAGAAGGTCTGTAAAGGTAAAGCCATTGATTTTAATCAAAAAGAAGAGATTATAGAACTTCATGTCGGCGCAATAGTTGCATGTACAGGTTATCAACAATTAGATATGCATCCACTTGGACAATATAGTTATGGTTTACATCCTGATATTGTTACAAATCTACAATTTGAGCGTCTAATGCTGCAAGGCATGCATCGACCATCAAATGGAAAAGTACCCAAAAAGATAGCCTTTATTCTTTGTTCAGGAAGTCGATCCACCGCAACAGGATGTGTAGGGCATTGTTGTAAGATCGGTTGTATGAACGCAATTAAACACTCTATTTTACTCAAAAAAGCAGTCCCAGATGCTGAAGCATGGATATTTTACACTGATATACGTGCCCATGGCAAGGGATACGAAGAATTTTACGCAAAAGCGAGGAATCATAATGTAAAGTTCATTAGAGGACGTGTTGCTGAAGTAATTCCAAATGGAGATCACTTACTTCTCAGAGCTGAGGACACTTTACTTAATATGCCAATCGAAGAAACATTTGATCTTGTTGTACTTAGCCCAGCAATTATTCCAAGTGCCGGAACCGAAAAATTAGCCCAAATTTTGGGTGTCGATCTAGGTCCTAACGGATTCTTCTTGGAAAGACATCACAAATTAAGACCCGTTGATAGTAAGCGAGAGGGTATATTTTTAGCTGGATGTGCACTAGGCCCTAAAGATATTAGAGAAACAACAATGGAAGGTATGGCAACCGCTTCAAAAATTACAACCTTCTTAGGGAAAGGTGAGATTGCCTTGCCCCCTGAAGTGGCTTACGTAGATTTTGAAAAATGTGATGCGTGTGGGGTATGCTTGGAGTATTGTCCAGCTGAAGCGATACAAATGATATCTAATAAAGCAGTAATTGATCCAATCTCTTGTCTTGGATGTGGATTATGCATCCCTAAATGTCCTCAGGAAGCTATAGATCTTAAGCACTCAACTAATGAACAACTGTTGGCACAAATTACCGGTATTTGTGAAGAAGATAGTGAATCCCCCAAAATTGTTGCCTTTATGGAAAATACAACAGCGTACGGGGCTGCTGATTTAGCAGGGCAGAATAGATATCCTTACGCGCCTAATATACGTATCATAGGTGTACCAAGCACGGGACGGATCAGTAGCACTCATTTAGCGTATGCTTTTGCCACCGGTGCAGATGGTGTAATAATCATTGAAGGACATGATAGCCCACTGAGCGAAGAAAAATTGAGGGAGCATATACGTCTCTTGAAAAAAGAATTACGTAAATTAGGAATAAAATCACTTCGTTTAATCTCAACTACGACGACTCTTCCACAATACGAAAAAGTAGTAAACCTCTTCGAGACGTTCACTAAAAGAATCTCAAAGTTAGGCAGAATCACAGATGAAAAACGTTCAAAAATCATGGAAAAAATTAAAGGAGGAAAGACTAAATGGCAACTAGAAGCATTCGAACAGTTGTCTCCGAAGTTAGAGACGACTCCTTTGTAGAAGAAGTTAACAAAAAGCGTGGTGGGGAAAAGGTCTTAGATTGCATTCAATGTGGTGTTTGTAGCGGTTCTTGTCATGCAAGATTTGCAATGGACTACACTCCAATGCAAATACTCAAGATGATTCATTTAGGAATGAAAGAACAAGTTTTATCCAGCCAAACGATATGGATCTGTGCTTCATGTTATGCGTGCGCTACACGTTGCCCCAGAGGAATAGATATTCCTCTGATCATGTCGGCATTAAAAAAATTGGCTATTGAAAACAATATTGTCCCAGAAGATGAAAGTAAAACGAAGTTTTACAAGGGTTTCGCTGAGATCATTAAGAAATACGGTCGTTTACATGAACCAGAATTGAAGATGAAATTAATTTCTAAAACAGACTTAAGAGAGTTGTTCCAAAATCTCCGTCTAGGATTCAGATTATGGAGAAAGGGCAAAATAAAGATGCAAGCTTCTAAAATCAAGGATAAAGATGCAATTCCTGAGATGTTCGAGGCACTCTTAGAAAAGGAGGATTCAAAATGAAATATGCTTTCTTCCCAGGATGCTCTGTTCATGCATCAGCAAGGGAATACAGCATGTCATGTAATGCAGTAAGCGAGGTATTGGGAATTGAACTTGTCGAGATACCCGATTGGAATTGCTGTGGTTCGATAGATGCTGTATATACTTATGATCCAGATTTAGCTATTTCTTTAGCTGCTAGAAATTTAGCAATAGCTGAAAAAATGAACATGGATTTAGTAACCTTGTGTAGTGCATGCTTTTTCACCCTATCAAGAGCAAATAAATTACTTCAAGAAGATAAAAAACTCAAAAGAAAAGTCACTAACGTTCTTAACAAACTAGGGTTAGATTATAATGGTAAGGTTAGAATCAGACAGTATTTGGACGTTTTAATCAATGATGTTGGTCTTGAAAAAATTGCGGAGAATGTGAGAGTCCCCCTAAAAGAATTAAAAATTGCACCATACTATGGCTGCTTAATTGTACGACCACCTGAAATAACTAAATTCGATGATCCAGAACACCCAAACTCGATGGAAAGGCTTATAGAGGCTCTTGGAGCAACACCTTTGGAATATACAGATAAAGTTCGTTGCTGTGGTGCGTCCCTTATGATAACTAAGGAACATATAGCTATGGAAATGACTAAAAACTTGTTAACAAACGCAAAAAAC
>JBHLOP010000026.1:0-14559 GCA_048940375.1 Promethearchaeota archaeon
ATTTTAAAATCTCGCTCAACTCTTTTTTAACATCATCAGTTACTTCCAGTAATGGGCTGCGAGGCAATCCTGCTGGGAGACCTAGTATTTCCATACCATATTTTATTGCGGAGATTCCGTATCCATTTGGTCCAGTAATGAAGTTATCAAGGGATAGTATTTTCAATTGCAGATTTTGTGCCTTTTTCAAGTCTTGTTGAACAAAGGAATCATAAATATCTGCGATCATCCGCGTTGCAATATTTGCAGTAGCTGGTACAGCCCCTATTCCTCCAAGCATCAATGTTGCAAAAATAATACTTGCATTTCCAGCTAACACATTAAAATTTTTATTTGATGCTTTAGTTATCATTGTTGAGATTTTTCTGAGATCTGTGACACTCATTTTGATTCCAACTATATTAGGATATTCTTGAAGGCGCAATGCAGTTTCAGGATAAATCTCTACGTTAGTAAACTTTGGAACCATGTATAGGAGAATAGGGATATCAACAGTTGATGCGATCTCAGAGAAATATTCATAGATTGCCTCTTGACTTGGCTTAAAGTAAAAAGGCGTGATCACCAAGGCCGCATCTGCACCAATATCAGCGGCATGTTCTGTTAATTCAATTGCACGATCGGTAGAGCTATCCCCTGTGCCAACGATAACGGATACGCGTCCACTTGCTTCATCAATTGCTATTTCAGCAACTTTTTTTCTCTCATCCATTCTAAGGTTGATTGCTTCGCCTGTTGAACCACATGGAATAACACCATGAACTCCGTTTTCTATCAAATAGTTGATTATGATTTTGAAGCCTTCCTCATTTATTTCATTGTTTTTGAAGGGAGTAACAACGGGTACGTTTATGCCTTTAAGTTGAACCATGAGATATGCCTCCTGAGTGATTTAAAGGTATAAATTAATTGTAAAAGCATATATAGATTTCATTGAAGCCTGTTGAAAAATAATTGAATACATTATAACGGTGAGAATATATACTATTTTTGTGAGTATATCGCGCGCGACTACGCGCTAATAACAGTCAATCATGACTATTATTAGTGATGAATGAATGAAAGTCTTAGGAAAATAAGTATAGGAAATGGTGGAGAGATGATATGGAAAACGCTATAATATCCAATATTGAGTTATTCACAGGAAGAACAGATGAAATAAATCGATTTAGAGACTTTTTAACAAAAATTAAGACAGGAAGCGAAGAAAAACGAGGAGGTATTCTTAGTAGTGAGAGAGGTATGGGTAAGAGTCTTACGTTGATGAAATTTCAGGAGTTAGCGCAGATAGAGCGTTTCCAGACTATTTTTACAACAATCACTCCAGGAACCGTTGAGAGTTTTTTCGCTGACTTAAAAAGTCAAATAGTAGCTCTCGTGCCCGAAAAGAAAAAACGTTTTGGAAAAAAAACGGATTTAGATATGTTACCGCTACCTAAAGGAACGCCTACAACACCTGAAATACTTTCAGAATATATTGATGAATTTTTTCTAGGATTAGATGATGTTCAAGAAAAACTGGAGTCCCAAAAAATCTGGTCAATGTTTCTAGTTGATGATACGGAATTTTTTGCAATTAGAGATTTTGAAACCGCTTATCATATTTTGATTGAAATTCTAAAAGAATTGAAAGAAAAAAAATACAATGTTATAATCATATTTTCCATTACTGATGATTTTATGAAATATATCCCTTCACAGAACTTGGAATCAAATCTTGAAATGATCTCCCTTGGAAAGATGAGTTCGAAAGAAGCGGAGATATTTCTAAAACGAGTTGAAACAAAATATGAGATATCTATTTCAAACGATGTGAAAGAAAAACTTATTCGAGCAGGAAGAGGAGTCCCCTTCGTTCTTGCTTTAGCGACTAGTTACCTCTATGAAAACAGAGAAAACGAATCAATAGAAGAAAATGTCTGGGATAAATGTAAAGATGCAATTCTAAATGAAAATATAGTTGATATATTTGATTTACATGATGAAGAACTTAAAATACTTGAAAATATTGCCTCACGAAAAGAAAATTTAGATACATTGTCAGAACTAGAGGCTATTTCTGATTTAAAAGACGATATAAGTACTATCTTGAATAATCTGCAAGAAAAACAGCTTCTAGTGGTAGAAAATACCTTCGTCTATTTTTCATCTAAATTCCTTTTTCAAACATTAAAGAGAACATCTGAACGGTTGAATATCTTTGGAAGAGCTAATATACTTCTAGATTTGTTTAAAGAATCGATAGGTGCAGGAAAAAGACCAGATACTCCGATTAAGGAGAAATTGGATGAATTGACTAATATTGCTGTCGCCCAACGTGAAACACCGATTCTTACAGAAATTGCAGAATCTTATAGCTCCATGGGTGAAGCGTTAATGGAACAGGAAATGTTTTATGAAGCTTTTATTCTTTTCTCAAATGCTACAGAAATTTTTGAAAAAATAGAGGATTTTGAACGTGCCGCTCTTTTATGTGATGAGATGGCCAAGAGATTTTCAAAGGCCAAAAAACCCTATTATGCACGCAAGTTTCTTGCAAATGGTTCAAGGCTTTATGATAAAATAGGAAGTGAGTGGAAAAGAAACGCGTTGTCAAGGAACGCCGCAATGTTATATGAGGAAGCTGGAGACGTATACGCCGCGGAATCATTTGACGCTTTTACTCGCTTATTTTATAGGCGTGCTTATTCACTTTACAAGACGGCGAATGAGGGGGCAAGAGCAAAAAAAGTCTGTCAAAAGGCTCGAGAATCCATAAATAATGAATTTTATCGAAAAGAGTTTGATAAACTCGCAAAAAAAATAGTTATAGAACCTAAGAGGGAGAGCTAATGTCCGAAAGTAGAGTAGAAAATGCCCTAACAAAGTTAGAAACGATAAAAAAAGATCTTGATAAGATTTCAAAGTCCTTCGAGGAAAACTTTCTTGCATTTAATTCGACACTCTCGTCGGGATATGAAGAAATCAAATCAACTGGGGAAAAGGTTTTTCAAGAAGGAGAAAAAAAGATAGAAGAAGATACGAAGGAGATCCAAGAGAATTTAAAGACGTTAGAGCAAGAGCAGAGACTAGAATTGGAACAAAAACTAGAAGCCGCAAAAACGATTATAATTACAGAAATAGACAGAAATGTCACAGAACTCAAGAATATTCTTAATGAACTGCAATTTGGTCAAAAACTCGAAGGAATCGCTAGCCAATTTAATACGATATTAACTGAAGAGAATGATGGACTCACGTTTTTCGATGAAAATGTTGCGAAAATGAAAACTAATTCACAAGAGACGGTACAAGAAGTAACAGAGAAATTTGGTGAGTTTCTAACTACACAGAATCAAATTAATGACCAACTCCATCAAAAAATAGTAGATATACTTCAGAATGTTAATGAGACTTCTACAGAACTACTCAAGAATCATGACGAAGGAATAAGTACACAATTGATGCAAAAATACACAGAACTTTCGACTAATTTTAACGAAACGCGAGAAAACTTGATTAACGAGTTAGAAGCGAAATCTGTTCAGTTTTCAGAGGTGCTTGAAGGCAAAAAAAATGCATCGAGTACTCTGATTATGGAATCTATTAACATACTTATGCAGCAAGCAAATTCTATCAAAGAACTTCTACAAAATCTTCTTGAAAACGAGCGATCTCAGTTTTCTACAAGTATTGAAAAGACAAAAGCAGACTCATCACAGACTTTTGAAACGCATAAGGAAACATATAACGAAGTAATTGCTGGAGTGGAGAGCCTTCTCTCAGATATTCTTGAAACAAAAATAGATGAAGTTAAAACCCAATTAGAAACTGACATGATGAAAAAAGCCTTTGAATTAATGAGTTTTCAAGAACAACAATTTACAGAAAAGAAAGAAGAACTTGAATTAGCTTTTAGTGAAAAGTTGGTTAAAAGCCTTGAAAATATTGAAGGCACAATTGAAGTTACTCAAGATCAGATGCAAACAGGCATTAAAGATATCTTAACACGGATCGAGGAACTAATACATGACCTAAACTCACAAATGCGAACTGCCTTCTTAGAAAACATTGCTACAGTGGCAGAAGTCTGCGAATCTTATGAAGGCGAATTTATAACAATTGTAGATAACACTCTTTCAGCTCACAAGAATAACTTAGAGAAGATTAAGGCAGAAACTGAAGAATTTCTAATGAAAGCCATGGAAGATTTTAAACTTAAAATGAATGAACTCAAAGAAAATACGCTTAATTCATTAAACGAACAAAAACAAACCCATGAAGCAACAACAACCGATCTACAGACAAATATGACTGAATCCCTAGATTCTCATAAGAATAATTTCACGACCGCGACCGAAGATTTAGAAAAAACCGTAGCTCAGGAATTAGCAAGTATTTCAGAGAATTACAAATCGGAAACGACAACTCATCAAGACAATCTTACACATGATATGAATGAGACTGTCACAGACGTGACTAAAGCGTTTACAGCGATTAAAGAGACAATTAATGCTCGATTTAAAAGCAGTGATGATGAGATGAGTACTACAGTAAATACAATAGTCAAAAACATTAATGACAGCACTAGAAATCAGCTAAAGACCATCTCCGAAAGTCAGAGTAATGCACTAAAAGAAAATAATGAGGCTACAAAGGAACATAGCGACACCACCAGAGAACATAATGATATGATAAAAGAACAGGTTTCTCAGTGGATTAATAATATAACCGAGGCAAATGCAAACGTGCAGGACACAACAAAGGAGAAATTGAATTCTCTATTTGAAGATACGATCTCTAAATTGACATCTTTAGCTGAAGATTCTAAAAAGGGACTCTTGGATGTTCTTCTAGCCGAGAACGAAAAACTGGACAGATTTAACACCGAAACGAGTCAAAATGTGTCTAAGACAATTGAGGAGCAGAAAGAAGGGGCGAAGAAACAACTTACAGATCTAACAAACACTTATTCAACAGCGATAAATGAAGATAAAGACAAATTGAAAGAAGAACTAAAAACTTTGACAAGATCCTTACGGGAACTTTCTAATAGCGTGGAACGGATCGGTAAGGAACTAGATCGCTTGAAGAAACCAGTTCAAACAGATTTTAACGATGCAAAGAAATCAATTGATGAAATTTCACGAGAAATGAGTAAATAAGAGGAGATTGGATAATGCTTAATGCAGAAGAAGTGTATGAATTAATCGGGCTCAATGAAATTGAAAGAAAAATTTACGAAACAATCGTTGGTTTAGGAGCAAAGACTCTTGAGGAATTAATTCTTTATACAGGAGATCCTCTTCCAGAAATACAAAGTAATTTGATTGCACTTGAGCAGAAGGGACTAATCCGTCGGATTCCAGGTAAAGTAGATATTCTAGTAGCTATGGAACCACGAATTGTTTTAAGCGAAAAAGTCGAAGAAGATCTCACGCAAAGGCTGTCGAATGTACGCGACGAGATAACAGTTAAATGGAATGAAGTCAAGAACGCACTATCATCGCAACTTCAAGGATTCCAGGAATCTACATCCACAGTAATTAATGAACATCTTGAAGAATTCAAGAAAAACGTTGATGTAACCAAAGAACAGATTGATTCAATTTCTAAGGATTTTGGCGAACATGTCAAATCTGATTCTGACCAAAATAGAGAAACAATAACAACCACCTTAAAAGATAATTATACAGCGTTTGAAGAGACATTGACCGGACTCAAAGATACATTATTTGATGCATTAGATAATACTTCAAACGAATTTGAAGTCGAAATGCAGACACTAAACGAACAACTGGCAGAAGCTATCAGAGAACAAATAAATGATTGGAGAGCAAATGTTACACGCTACCAAGAAAAGAGCGAACAACTTCTTGAAAGTACTGAGGAGACAGATGTAGAGGATGTTGAGAAATTTAAGAAAAATGCTAGTGAAACACTGACTAACCTGACTCAGGTTTATACAACTGGATTTACGGATGCTAAAGAAAAAACAGAAAGTATTACAATTTCATCTATTGATACATTTAAGGAAAAACTCAATGCACTTCTTGCCAACATTTCTAATACATTTACTGAGCAACTCCAAAACATAGAAACTAAACTCAATACCTTCAAAGATGAAAGCAGTGGCATATTAAAAAATTCACTCGCCGAAGTTAAGGCTGTTATTGAGAATCTAAAGGAAAAAAATATGGATATTACAAATAAAACAAAAGAAGGAATATCATCTTTTGCAGAAGTGATCAAAACACAAATTGAAGATGCTGGAAATACTGTAACTTTACTTGATCAAGGAATAAAAACGCAGATTGAAACGTTTAATAAACAAGTAGAAACATTTGTAGATACAGAGAGAGACGATATTGTTGCAAAGATGAACCAGTTAAAGGAAGAAATTAGTGAAAACCTTACCAAAATGTTAACTGAGATTAGTTTACTGAAAAGTGATTTTGATGAGCTTTTGAAATCACACGCCTCAAACACGGAAACAATGCAAAAAGAGTTTTTAGACGTAGTTTCAAAAACAACAAAAGATTCGAAAAGTAAGGTAAACGAACTCGTTGATCAATCGATGGAGCAACTTATAGAAGAATTCTTTGAAGGCAGCACTCGTTTACAGGAGAAATTTAGTACACTTGCATATGAATTATCAGATATTGTGAATAATAGTATTGTTTCAATTAACGTTCTTTTTGAAAATTCCATTAATGACGTTACAAGGTTAACAGAAGAGAATCAAGAAAAAATACTCGAAGATATCAAGGTAAACAAAGAATTAATTTCCCAAACTTTAGAAGAAAGCGACAAGAAGGATGTTGAACTATTAACGAAAACAAAGGATCAGCTAAAAGAAGCAATTTCACAAGTTCAAGATGCGAATCAAACTATAGTCAAAGAAATTGATGAAGCACTCTCAACCATGATCACAAATGCAAAGGCGACAATAGATGCAACACAAGAAGAAATTCAAGAACATTTCAATATAGAACACGGAAAACTAAAAGAATCAAATGAAAAGACCCAGACAGATCTTTTAGAGATGTTTTCGGCTAGCAATAAAAATATGGATAAGCAGTTAACAGAAGTGAAAGAAAAAACTGCAGTCCATATTGAGGAAACTTCTCAAAATGTGCTTAGACAACTGGAGGAATCAAAAAAGCAAAATATGGACCTCATGAAGACATTCATCGACAATGTGCTCACAGAAAGCATGGGAATAAGAGATGAAGTGCCAACTGTCATCGAGAAAGAGTTAGAGGAGCATAAGGATCGAATAAGTCAACTTGACATACGCTTTGCGGATACTTCGGGACGACTCCTGTCTATCGTTGAAGATTTGAAAACAAAGACTGAAGAAAAAGCCAGTAGTCTATTTGGATTGCGCAAATCAGGATTAGAGGAATTTATGGGTGAATTGACATCGTTGGAAGGAGAATTACAGTCTTTGAGGGCACAGGTCAGAGATGTAATAAACACGAACACGGAAGCCTACGAAGTTGGAGTGTCCTCGCTACTCGATTCCATTTCGAGGAATTTGACTTATCGTACTGAAGCCATCGAAAAAGATGCTGAGTCCAATTTTGATAAAATGAACACAACCTATGAAACAATCGTTTCAAACTTTGCATCCACTTTCCAAAATGCTTTTCAAAAAGAAATAGAGAATGCGTTAGAACGCTTCACTAATGGTTTAAAAACCAATAACTCGGAGGCTAAAGAATCCGTTGTGCTCAGACTAGAAGAAAATAAAGAAGCGATCAATGAAATGATCTATGCTGCTGGGAAAGTACTCAACGAGAAACTTAACGAGGCTAAAACTGCTTTTGAAGAAATTCAAAAAACCACTGCTATAAACACTCAGAGTTTAGAGAAGGCTGGTAAACAAATAAATTTACAATTACAGTCAAACATGAATGAAAGGAAGGAAATTACGACCAATTTACGCGATACCCTCACGAAAATCCTTGAAAATCTACGAGACGTAAATCAAGAATCTAGCAATAATTGGGTAGAACAATTCAACGAATCAATTTCTCAATATGAAGAAAAGATTGAATCGACTTTGATACAACACAAAATGAATACAACTACAAGAACTATTGAAGAAATAACTGCGCAGGATTCGCTGCTCAATACGATAAAAACAGATGTTGAGTCTCTTGCAAATTCTCTTAAAGAAATTAATGAAAGCAATTTAAATTCTCTACAAGAGAATATAAATACAATTCTAAATGAAAAGGGAGCTGAGATAGAACGCAATAACTCAGCGTTACAAGAAAAAGCTGAAAATGAAATTAATACAAGAAAAATGGAAACTGAACAAACTGTTGAAACTTTAATTGAAAAAATAACTGAGGAGAAGATAGGTGCTTCGACATCACATCTGATAGAGCTGAAACAGAATCTATCGGATATTGTATTGAAAGTACTTGAAGAAGCTAAACAAAAAGTATCTGGATTTAATTCAACACTTAACAGCAAACTTTCAGAGACAGAAGTTATGTTAAACAAGTTATCAGGGACATTAGATGAATCGGCTTCGACTTTAGCTGAACTTGACTCGAATATCATACAAAAGTTTGAACCTCAAGCAAAAACCCTTCTTGAAAAGTTAGAAAAAACTACAGAAGGAGCCACGGAACTCAAAGAGGTTACTACAGAACTTGATAAACTTTCAGTTAGTGTAAATGAGAAAATCAAAGAAGCAGATTCCGAGATCTCTACGATCAAAAAGACCATTTTTGACGTTTTAGAGGAGAAAAAAGGTATAATTACTCAAGATATTGAAATGATACTAACTAAATTCGATGAGATATTGGATCAAGCGATTACATCCGTAAAGCAAAAGGTAGACGAATTAAAAAGCGCACTTTTAACAAGCGGGAAGGATTATCTAGCAAAATTTGATACTCGACTAGAGCAGATAATAACAAGATTGGATCAACTCTTATCAAGGCCCTCAACAACGATTCAAGAAGGAACTGTTGATTTTAAGGGATCTTTCTCTAATTTACTCTCTGTACAAACTACACAGTACCGCGAACAAATCTACACCAGTATTGACAAAATCAATGATTTTTTGGAGAATTTAGGCGTTGAAGTTGAAACGGCAACAAAAAAACTAAATGAAAAATTGTCTGAGACAACTTCTTCACAAATTCAGAACTATGAAAGCACTGTAGTTGCCCATAAAGATGAACTGCTCCAAATAGTCACTAGTCGAGTCGAAGGAATCGAAAAAGAGTTAACCGATGTAGTCAATGTAATCCCAACTGAACTGGAAGCTGCTGTAGCCGCAAGCAATAAGGCAGCCCGAGTGCTAGGCACAATTCAAAAACTTTCGAGAAAAGCAGAACCTTTACCAATTGAACAGACATACCGCGTGGTTGGGGATGCAAATATCCTTTTCAACATAAAAGCTATTATAGACAGAACGAAAGCTAATCTCATTTTAGTGACGCCAAAATTTGAAGATATACCAGTGGATGCTTTATCAAATGTTAAAAAAACGATACGCGTCACATGTGTTACAGAATTAGCTGAAACTAATATGAAAGATGCAGGGCAACTTCAAGAGCGTGGAAATGTCCGCGTTAGAAACTATCCTGATCCGAAGATATACGTAATTTCGCGAGATAGCGAAGAAGTTCTCATAGCTCCAGCAGTAAAAGGAAGAGATCTTGTAGGTATTCTCTCAACAAACGATCATTTAATAGAACTGATAAATAGCGAACTGCTTTCAGGGTACACGGCGAAGAGTAAAGCGATTTAGGAACACAAACCGTCTATTCTTCATTTTTTTTAAGTTCAAATACTTCCCTCATCTTTTTAAATGGAAATTTCATACTGTTTTTAGCCCGGTAGTGTTTTATCAATTTAGGGACTTCAAGATATATAGAAAACCAAAATCTAATTAGTACAAAGAAAAATGAAATAGTCAAAAACTCGATTTTATGACTTTTTCAATAATGATGAAATTAGAGGATGACAGGAATGGCATTTCAATCAACAGAAAAAGAAACTGAGATCATCCCACGATATAATCCCATAATTACATCAATTTTAGCTTTCGCGTTTACATTTGCTTTATCGCTTTTCATTTGGTGGCTTTTTATCGATCCTGATGGCGAGTTTTTTATTTGGAGAACTTTCCGTTTGTATGAAGAGGCTTCAGTTGATCTTGTTCTCAACTATATCTTTTTATTTATTCTATCAATAATCCTCTACGTCCAATTTATTGACCCAGAGATGGAATTCAAAGAGTTTCTAAAGACTAAATTAAAAATAAGAGAAAAAGAGACAGGATTAGCTCTTCTCATGTCTTGTGTTGTAGTTATGTTTGTGATAATTGCATATATTACATTAGTATGGGGTGAAATTAACTCTCTTTTTAATCAAGTCAGAGATACTTCTTTATTTTTCATATCATCGACAGGCATTTTCATCTATTTATTGTGGTCGTTTTTTTGGGGACATTGGCCTTTAAACGAGCTTAATAAATACAAAATAAGAGTTCTTGAGTTTTTATGGTGCACCTTTCTTCTAGTTTTAACCTACGCTTGGTTTGTTCTTCCAGCACAAATCACAAATAGTGAATTTAAACAGGTTTTAAGTCTTAACGCTTTTATTGGGTATCTTTACAGCGCCCTTGCAGTTACATTGCTTTTAGGGATACTATGGGAAAATTGGCCAATTGCGAGAATAAAAAACCAACCCTATCAAGGAGTATTAGCAAGTTCAATTTGCCTAATTGGTGGTTATATTTTCTATGCAATTCTTGCATTAGCGTCTACCCAATCTTGGTTTTTGTGGGAAAACCCTGGTGGTGATTGGTATCTAAGAAACGCGGCTAACTTTTCTATTTTTGTAATTTCGTGGATTTATTTCTGGGCGGTTTATTCATATAATTGGCCGAACGAATATAACATGAAATTTAATATTTTCGTGAGAACGCTATTAGTTTTGATATTCGCAGCACTTAATTATTATGTGTATTTCATTTATTTAGGTGAGTTTCTTAACGAAAGCAGCCACTTTTACAATAAATTTCCTTTTATATTTCAAGGACTTTGGTTTGCGATTTTAATAGTTTACAATATATTCTTTGAGAGAATAGGGCTCTGGAAAAAGCCATTGGGATAGAATTAAAAAGAAGGTGTTATTTTTCAAGTAGAACTAGCCTTCAAGTATTTTGGATTTAATGTGATAGCAAGGTGATCCATCCCAAAAAGTGGAGGAGTTTATCATTTCTTCGCAAGAAGACCCCTCAACGTGTTGTGGGGATTAAGTGCGTGTTTTTCTTTTTTCACTTTCACACAGGTCTCTATAATATTTAAATAGATTTTAGAATACATATGACCTGTGTCTACCTACAGTCATGAGGTCGGCATGCGAGTACCCTTCTGAATCCTGTATGCCGTAAAGCCACGTGGATCTGGAAGGGGACACAGTAGGGCCGGGACTGTTCGATTTAAAGCCTGTGTTAAGCCGATACCTGTTGAAGGTATGGTTGGAGACGCTGCAGGTCGTCTATGAAGCAGGAAGCCATTCCACTTGTTGGATGGTAGTTCACTTGGTCTCTTCCATTAATTCTTTGCTCCATTCTCCTTCAATCAAGATTTGTGTTTCTTTACCATCGCTTGTTAATGCCGTGACAGTTAACTTCTGCTTAAGTCCTGCTACTGCATCCCAATGATATACAGTTGCCCTATCAGACTCATAACCAGATCCTAGCGCAAGATGTATAGTTCGATCAACCTTTTCAGCTTCTATTAGGTATTTGCTAGGCAAGTGAGCATTTGGATTTGTACCAAGGCCTAACTCACCAATTCGATCAAAATTATCTTTGTATAATTGCAGAATTTCTATGGGCAGTGCTTGTTTTTCTTCTAAATGTGTAATTCTTTGTTTTGCTTTTTCTTTTTCAGTTAAAATTTTATCTAGGATCTGTTGATTTCCTAAAATTTCCTTATAACGTCCATTTTCTATTTTTATGACGAGAGGTGACTCAAGCGTATATGAACGGTCAATAGATATGGTTTCATCAGCAACAAAAGTTCCATCTATTGTATCTGGTGTGAAATAGACCTCCCCACCAGGAAAATTGGCAAACATTCCAGGCCATATGGCTTCAGCGTCGCTTGTCCTTATTTCTCTCCTTCCAAGAGATACAATCAATTTGGTAGCAGTGTCATTTCCATTGATTGGTTGTCCAATTACCTCGATTTTTTCTGCATTGCTAAGGGCCTCTTTAATCCGCGCGTTTCTTTTCCGCAGTTGTTTGTAGTCAATGTTACATACTCTTAAGAAGGTTGAAATTGGCAAAATTTCTTGTAAACCCACTCTTACTAGAGGATCTCTATCATCATGCTTTTTTTGGGGATACCAATCAAATTTTGAAATCAATTGGAAGGCACTCGTCCATTTCGTCTCCAAATTTGGCGTAGGATATCCAATAATTTCTCCAAAAATATCTTTTCCAAAATATCCTTCTCCTTTGAAGAAATATATCGCATGAGGAATTTGTGCTTTGTACCTAAAACCAGACTCACCAGAGAATATTCTATATCGCTTAAATGGGTTTTCAGGAACTTTCTTTGAGAGTTCTATGCCCCAAAATGCTTGGATTGTAGACCAGATTTCATCGGCAAGGTCATTTGGATGTTCTTTTGTGTTAAGTGTTAATATACTTGCAATTCTGCCTTTCTTATATGCAATATCTTCATATTTGAAAGCCTGGATATAAGCGTGAAGATAATCTTCCTTCGGTCTTTTTCGATTTTTTTCGGCAGGGATATTGGGAAGAATTAAAACTGTATCCCCTCCACGTGGAAGATTAAACCCAGTTTTTATGATCTCAAAACATACAGTTTCTAAATCTTCTTCTACAGTTGATAATGAAAGCCATGAATCAGCATTATCTACCTTTAGTGTAATTGCTGGCGATCCTCGAATTGAAATAAATTTATCGCCATCAAAGTCCAATATGATGTCCGGGGAAGGGACAAAAGTTTCAAAAGGTCGTTCATTCTTTTCTTCAAAGATTGCATTAATTAAATCCATAATTTTCCCGAATTTACGCTCATATTCGTATTCGTACTTACCTCCTGCACGAACTTCTTTATATTTATCGATAATTTCCCAAACAAATTCGAGAAGAGCATAGATTCTATCAGACGAAATATCTACATCTGGACCTCTCTTACCTCCACCAAACATTGCAGAGATCATTGCTTCTGCTGCGGCGCCTCCTCCTCCTAAATCACGCACATGGCTAGTGATGTTAGATCCAAACCGTTCTGAATATTTTTGATAAAGAGGGTCCTCATACATACCACCGCGTTCTTTCATTTTTATTAGTTTCTCTTCTTCTTCTGCTGCTGGTTTAGGTATACGAACTGTCTTTAAATTTGCTCTTAAGCCATACTTATTAAGCGCCTCAACTAAAGGAATACTCGAAAAAAATCCTTGAAATGACTGTGTTGGTAACTTTACCACAATATACTGATTCGAAGGCTTAACATCCGCGCTTTTCAATTCTGAAATAAACTGCTCAACTATTTTTTCATAAAGTTTCATATCAATTATTTCGCTAAAATTCATCATACATCCCTTGAGAAATGAATCAGTTTACTAAACTAGTGAACTTAACATATTAGAGTTGATAACGAGCTCCAGATTCTCTAAAGACAAGCGAATGCTCCATACCGCTTCCAAATGCAAATAAAGACATCGATACGTCTATGGCAAGATTTGAGATAGGTTTTCCAATCTTATCAAATTTTTGTTCTACAGTTGAAACAAGCTCCCCACTTTTGTTCCCAAATTCTTCCGCATCTTTTGATTCGCATGCCAGATCAATTATTTGACCTAGAAAGGTATTAATAAACTTATTAATAACTTGGTCAACATCCAAATCACGTATATGTGGGCGGATCATCCTATCAAGTTCTGCAAGCCTTTGAATCTCCTTCTCAAGTGCATCTTTTCTACTTCTTACATACGAAATTGCCAGTTCACGTATTTTATCCTTATTTTGAGCCATCTCATCTTTTCTCCAAGATAGACCAAACAATTCTGCACCAACCTAACTTTTCTGAGCGTATATAGATAAATACATTACGTAAAATAATGAGAATCATTCTTACGAAAGTTAACCAAAGTCTCTCCACTGATATTATAAATATTCCCATGCATCCATGTGAACTGCCTATACCTAAGGAAGTGGGTAACCTTGAGGCGTTACTGCGAAGATTCATCAATACATATTTGAGAATGAGGCTACATCAAATACATCTAATAAGAAGAAAACCTAAAGTTCATGCAAAATGCATAATGATAGCATTAATCCTTGATAGCGAAAATCTTTGGTTAGATACACATATTATTCAAACTACATTTTCCAGTCAAAGCGAAACGAATTAAAAAGGAATATTGATTACAGAGTTTTTAATGAATCAGGAATATCATTTCTAAAAAACTTAGAAAAATGTTGAGTATTTTATCTCAAAATTTTTATAGCAGTTTAAGAGTTAATAGCCCAGCAATAATCTCCATATAGAGACAAGACAAGAC
>JBHLOP010000027.1:0-14455 GCA_048940375.1 Promethearchaeota archaeon
ACATGAAGTTAACATAAAGTGTAATAAGGTGATAGTATGGTTGAATTAGAGGAGTTGCCCGGTGTTGGCCCCGCTACAGCAGCGAAACTGAAAGAAGCAGGATATGCGTCTCTCGAAACATTAGCTGTCGCTTCACCCAAAGAACTGTCTACAGCTGTTGATATTGGCGAAAGCACAGCACAAAAAATAGTACAATCTGCGCGAGAACAATTGGAGATCGGCTATTCCACTGCCTTGGAATTTTATGAAGTACGAAAAGTTGTAGGGCGTATAACCACAGGTAGTGAACAATTAGATGCAGTGCTAGGCGGTGGAATAGAAACTAATGGTATTACTGAATTTTATGGACCTTTTCGATCGGGTAAGACACAGCTTTGCCACGAATTATGTATAAAGACTCAACTTCCCCCCGAAAAAGGAGGGTTAGGTGGTGGAGCCCTGTATGTGGATACAGAGGGTACTTTTCGTCCAGAGCGTCTTGTTCAAATGATGGAAAAAGAAGATCTTGAGATTGATTCAACATTGCAGAATATAGTCTACGCAAGGGCATATAATAGTGATCATCAGATTTTACTTATTGAAGAAGCACCAAATATCATTCAAGAAAAAAACATTAAACTGGTCGTGGTTGATGCCCTGACCAGTTACTTCAGAAGCGAATACATCGGACGAGGAACATTAGCAGAAAGACAGCAGAAACTTAATAAGCACTTGCATCAACTGCTCCGTCTTGCAGAGGTACATCATTTGGCGGTAGTGGTTACTAATCAAGTCATGGCCAGGCCGGATATGTTTTTTGGCGATCCTACAGCCCCGGTCGGTGGGCATATAGTTGCTCATGCCTGCACTACGCGCGTTTACCTTCGCAAATCTAAAGGAGATCGACGCGTTGCAAGAATAGTCGATAGCCCCTGCCTTCCTGAATCTGAAGCTGTATTTGTGATCACGGAAGAGGGTATTGGAGATCCCTGAAGTTTTTTCTTCTTTCATTATCGCTTAAAAAAAAGCAATAAACGTAAGATAATCTTAAACAGATTTTTTCTTCTTTTTATTTAAAAACTGGAATTTTTATAGAAATAACAGCATCCTTGACCTGTATTGAATATCTCTGTGATGATTCCTCATCGAGGATCCTCGATATCTCCTTAACTATCTTGTTTATCTGTATATTTTCTTGAGTTCCTTGCAAAACTTTTGGTACAAACAATTCTATATGAACTTCTTTTTCGGTGGTGTTTACACCAATTAATCTTGTATTATCGATTTTTGAGAGTTTATAAAGGATTTCTTTTATGATGGCGTCCTCCTTGTATAAGACAATTGATTATTCAATCTAATAACTCTGGTTAAAAATGCTTCGTCATGCTAATTTAATACTCTGTTTAACGAGATCATCCACAATCTAGAAAAGAAATGATTGCAATTATTCCATCTAGAAGCGATTTAGCCAAAACAGCATATTAAGTTTTTAAAAAAACATCGTGGATTTTAAATGACAGATATCGCATTATTACTTCATTTTCATTATCCTACATACGGACCTGACGAAATCTTTGTTGAGATTTGTCAAAAGTGCTATGAAAGGCTGCTGTACTTAATTAGAGACATGGAGCAGAATTTTAGCCCCGTTAGAATAACTGTAAATATTACGGGTGCATTATTAAAATGGTTTGAGAGGGAAAGAGATGATCTTTTCAGCCTAATAGGGGAATTAGTTGACTCCCGTGTTCTTGAACTATTGACTTCCCCTTTTCATCAAGCTCCTTCAATCTTTACTCCAGATGGCCTTTTAAAGGAACAAATCTTTCATCATAGAAAAATGATTCGTGATTGCTTTGGAGTAACACCAACTGGATTTTTTCCCCCAGAATTAATCTTTTCTAAAGATGTTCTTCCCACTTTATCAGAATTAGGACTTAGTTATATTATTGTGGATGGAGATCCCATCGCTTTTGACAAGCAAGATCTTGGTGGCATTTATAATTGTGAGTTCTATGGAGCAGAAATGAAACTTTTTCCAAGAAATCAGGACCTGAGTTACGTTTTAAGTCATGGCTGGCCTCGTGCCGAACAAATACTTGACAAAGCAACACAAAAGAATCATCTTTCTCCTTTACTCATTGCACTTGATGCAGAAACCTTTGGATATTATCGTTCGGATGTCTATTTTTCCTTATTATGGCATATTTTTGAGAAAGAATCACAAAGAACAGATATCTCTATTTGGCATGCAAATGATCTTCTGAATAAATACCCAACTGTAGGGTCCTATTCCTTTGATGGTATCACAACATGGGCTGAAGACTTGAGTATTTTTTTTGCTGACAGCTTTTTTCATAAAATGTGGATTCGCAGAAATGCAGTATTGATGAGATATCAATGTGTTGAATTGCTCTATTTTAAGTTAGAGAACTTATTAGAAAACTTCATTAAGCACAAAAAACCAATTTATAATGCTGATTCCTTGTTTCAGCAACTCATCGCTATAAAACTCAATCAAATAGATAAATACAGATGGCTGATTTATCGTCGTTTGTTAGATATTGGACTTTTTCACAAAAAATACTCAAATGCTCACACACGAGATGTATTTTACCAAGATTGTGAAAAGATTCTCTATGAGTTAGGATGGGTAGAAAGACAACTGGATGATCTGTGGAAGTCAATACAATTAGATGCTTCATATGAACATAAAAATGAAAATCGATCTCTTTGAGGCACTTAAAGTGGTTCGTGGTGTCATTTATTCAGTTATTGACGAAACCATTGGACCTCAACCTATTTATTGGCATCCTGATGCTCTAGATGAAGAATTTATTCAAGATAAGGTCATTAAAATTATGACGATTTGTTTCATAGGTGTAGAAGAAAAAGGAAAAACATCTAGTGTGGAGGGTAAGTCTATTATTCCATTCCCTATGGAACAGTTTATTTCATTTGCTTATTATTTCTATATTGAAAATCCTGAGAAAAGAGGCGGTGTAGTTCCTGCTACTATTTCAATTCTTGTTGAAAGGAACTATTTGTCACTTCTGTATGAAAAAGCATGGATGTTTACACATCGAATTGTACCTATCGTTAAGGCAATAAGGAATGGACATCCCTTTCAAGGACTTATTGATGATTTATACAAGGAAGTTGTATCAGAACTTGATGCTCAGCAAACCAGTCCACCACTGGGTCAAAAAGAAAAGATGCTTATATACGAACTGGCCTCTTTAAGACCTATCATTATCAGCACGCGCCTTGACCTTCTTACTAGCTATATACCTTATCTTCCTTCAAATATTGTTCAAAAAATTCTTCCACTTCTTACTGAGGGTGAACTGACTATTCGAGAAATTTCAAAAAGGGCGGCCTTATCTGTGACAGAAATTATTAATTCAATTGAATTTCTTCGAGAAAAAGGTCTAGTAGCATTAAAAACAGAGACTTAACTATTGATTAGTTTTCGATCATAACCGCCAAAATAAGCCTGTTAAAGTGTTTCTTATAATTTAAAATGATATTAAAGACAATATTTTCTTCAATTAGGCTGTTATATCTCCTTTTCTGAAAGATCATTTCAGATTTTTCATCACATGCTAATAGTTTTTATCATAATTGCTAGGTAAAAAGTAATCATGCTGGAGCACCCTTTCCCCAAAAGAATCCCTAAAAAATCATTCAAATGTTTATTTGATCAAAAATTTTATTAAGGTATTTACCTATTGTAGTGTACCAAAAAACGTGTATTAAAGTGTATTTAAAATGGATAAAACAATAAAAAATTCCGATAAAAAACTTGAAGATCTTAATAAAGGTCAAGAAATACTGATTGAAAATCAAAAAGCCTTGTTTGAGGCGATAAAGCGTGTTGCAGAAGTTATAAATGACATTCAAGATCACTTTGTAGAGTTAGCAGAATTAACAGAAAAATTAGTTCTCCAAAAAGAAAAACGCGAAAAAGTTCACTATCATGCCAAAGATATGCCTGAAATGTATGTGTAGTAATTTTTTCATTTCTTTTATTTTTTACGAACACAGACTGATGTAGCGCATATCATTTTTAAATTAGTAACTATCTCACGTCTTTGAAGTTGGAAACGCATTAGCTAACGTCTACTTCTTTTATTATCTTTTTTCGTACGTTATTTTGGAGAACTCCATATAATAAGAGTTCGGAAACTTGTCAGAATCTATAATCATTATATAATTCTTATTATCATACAATTTGGCAAGGAGTGATCTTATATGAAATTAACAACTACCGCATTTAAAGATGGCAAACGAATCCCAGGAAAATATGGCTTCTGTGTGCTCACTCCTGAAGGCGTGCAGATGGGGGAAAACATTAATCCAAACTTTTCGTGGTCGGATGTTCCCGCAGGAACAAAATCCTTTGCTTTAATCTGTCATGACCCAGATGTTCCCTCAAAGCCAGACAATGTCAATAAGGAAGGCGTAACTGTATCAAAAGATCTCCCTCGCGTTGATTTTACGCATTGGGTGCTTATTGATCTTCCGGCGAATTCATCAGGTATCAAAGAAGGAGAATTTTCCAGTGGCATAACAGCTCGCGGAAAGCCAAGTGGAAAGGCTTCACAAGGAACAACACAAGGTCTTAATAACTACACTGAGTGGTTCAAAGGTGATGAGAACATGGAAGGCGCTTATTACGGATATGATGGACCATGTCCTCCATGGAACGATGAGATCATCCATCATTATGTGTTCACCTTGTATGCGTTGGACGTTGACCATCTTCACGTCCCAGAAAAATTTGGAAGACCTGAAGTCTTAGAAGTTATAAAGGGGCATATTCTAGCTGAAGCAAAAGTCACAGGAACCTATACACTGAACAAGGATTTAGCCTAAATTAGCATGAGTTCCTCTTGTTGGAGAATTAAATTCTCCATTCATTTTTTCTCTGTAAAACGTTGTTATCGTTTATTCTTTCGTTTTTCAAGTTCCTCTGCTAAGGAAACTGGTCGTGCACCTTCTTCCTCAACTACTCTATACCATGCTTTTTTCTTTCCAATTTTTGCTCTCAACTTCCATCTACGAGTTTTTGATTCGTTTTCTATCATAACTTTGAGAAGAGCTAGTTTATTGTGGATTTGCTCAATTTCCTCAGATGAAAGATTGTAATGCTGCATTAGATTAAGGCATTTGTCAATATTAGAAATAATATCAGTATAAAGTCCCCAGTCCTTCGCACACAGTTGAGCAATGTATTTCACATTGATGACACCAGATTTGTCTTCTTCATCTAGAGGTACATCTTTAACAATAGTGAGAATGTCCCGAAGATCTTTCTCGTTCATCGTGTATATTTGCAATTTGGTGATCAGGATATCGCTTATAGATATGGTGTAATCTTCAAGAGTAAGCCTGTCTTTTAAAACGACATCATGCTCCATACGAAAGATATCTAGGAAGACATCCACGTGGTCTTCTAAATCTTCCTTATAGAACTGCATTTGTTGACCTGAGGTTGCAATTGCCACGTTTCTATTTTCTTTGTAGCCAAGTTCCTTAAAAATATCGTTTATTTTCTTAAAATGCTTCTTTAAGCCAACCAAATCTATATCTCCATAATCTCTCTCACAAAAATCAATTATTTCGCAATGGTTTCGCACTGCCAGACCGCCTATGAGTCTTAAGATGGCTCCTTTTTTTCTAGCGATGTCAATTATCCGTATCGCTTCAGTGATCCTATCCTCTCGAACACTTTTCTTATCTAAAAAGAAACTATTTTTTTCATGAAGGGACACTTTACCACCATATTCAGTAGTAAAAGATTCACGTTTGAGGTCTTCTATGCCAGTAAGAAGGGGATTTAGGGATATAATATAATTCTGTTCGTGGCATGTCACATATATTCAAAAAATGTTAATCTTGGGCCACAATGTTATCAAAAAACTCTTTACAAGCTTTAAGAATGAAAGAAACCGTTTCATTTTTAGGGCGTATTTCGAAACTGTACCAACCTTGATAATTGTTTGCTCTTAGTGTCTCAAAAAACTTAACGAAGTCATGTTCCGTTAAAAGTCCCACTGTAGGCAGTGCATGGTCGTCTATTTTGCCTCCATTGTTATCTATATGAAGATGATATATGTAGCGCTTTAATTTTGTTGCAACATCGTTTAAATTCTCTTTGCTAAGTAAAAAATGTCCTGTATCAAATAAAGCGCCTATATATCGTGATAAGCCTCCAATGGTCTTAAATACTTGCAATAGATCATCTGAATTCTCACAAATACGTCCATTTGCGTTCTCTATGCATATTCTAAGATTTAATTCTTCACATAACTCTCCAAGTTCCTTTAGGTTTTCTATGAAATTATTAAATAGCAATTCGTCATCGTTCCCTTTCCGTTTAAGCCCAGGAAGAATAACGACAACTGGTGCACCTACTTCCTTAGCAAAAGATAAACAACTTTTTACGTCATTTATTGCTCTTTTTCTGACATCTTCGTTTAAACTACAGAGATCATATTCTTCTTTCAGTGTATTTACCGCGGCTATGCCAGAAGGCGTCATTTTGTATTTATTTAATATCGTTTTGAGTTCATTTATGTTGTAGTTAGAGGGGTCTGCAAAATCCAATTCTATTCCACTAAATCCAAAATTTGAAATTTCTTCAATTGTATCAGGTATTTCTTTACCTTCAAAAAGCCACCAGCGATTTATACTTAATTTCTTCATGTTTTATCCTCTAAGGACAAATTTATAACAAAACTAGGACATAACTTAAAAATTAATTATTTTGTAAATAATAAAAAAAAAAGTAATAAGGTCTGGATTGATGTAACAAGGCTACTACATCGTGAAAGCCTTGGCAATGTCAGCGCCAGTGACCTTCTTTCGTTTAGAAAGTTTGACAAGTTCAAGGGCATTTTTGCTGACCTTTTTAATTGTTGCCTCCAAATGCTCTACAACTGCCATAATAGCATCTTTAGCGACTAAATCAGCTCCTGCATCCTTCATAAGTTCTCTTACTGGGGCAAGGGCTAATCTTGTCTTGCTAGCCGCTCTCTTCGGTGCTGCTTTTTTCTTCTTTGCCAAATATTTGACCTCCTATAGGTACCCCCAATTCTGTAAAATTAAGATATTTAACGTTTAACGTACTAAACATTTAACGTCATTACGTCTATATAAATCCTTCTCTCCTTTAATGCTCAAATCAGTTTCATTACTCGTGGATATAGAACTAATTCGTGCTCATGACTAACTAATGATATGTATAAGACTCATCTCTTAAAACTCATTGTAAATATTATCGTTGTAATTTTAAAAAATAACGATTTTATCACTGTTTTTACAATTAAAATTAATCTCTTTACATATAGATCGGCATATCACGTTGATTTTTTAATTCCAAAAAGGAATAAGAGATTCCTCTTAACTAATTTAGCAAATATTAAAAAAAATATTAACTTGGTTTCTTTGTTCTTCTTTAATAAAAGACATATTACGCCATTAAGAGTTGTTTTTATAGTTTAATTTTGAAGAAGATAACCTTTAGAACATATCAAAGAACTCTTGAGGTTCCTCCCCTTCATCTATCGTCTTAATGACAGGTCCTCCACCTGCTTCTTTGTCTAATTTTTCGGCTAATCGTGCAGCATTAAATTTTTGACGAGTGCTTGCTGCCTTGCCAATCCAAATCCAAATTTTCTTGTTATCACTATCATCAAGAACAAAAACCGCATCAGACGCATTCATTAAAGTTGTACGCTGATAAGGGGCGATTTCAAAATCTTCTCCGAGAACTCGGTATAACTTTGCCATCTGCTCCACCTATTTTGTATTTACCTGTTCCAATACTTATTTCTTATGTGGGTTTCAGTAGGATTTCAAAGATAAAGTTCCATTTTTAATATATCTGCTGTATTCTCCTCCAAAAAACAATTTAAGGACCATGTTTAAAATCTACTTTCATTAAAGTCCCAATATGCAAATCATTTTGAAAAAGGAGGAAGATTTGAAATCTCTTGCTGCCTTGAAACCATTACAGTTTCTAATCCTGCATTATTTTGACTAGACTAATTTTTTCAAAAAAAAAAGAGCGTTCTGCCAGTTTCTCAATGGAATAGAGGTGCTCCCATTTCTTTAAATCAACTTCCGAAAGTGTAGAAAGAATCAACAAAATACGCCCTTTATCAATTAAAAATGATCGAAAGCGTGACAAAAATTTTTCCAAAATATTATCCGTACCAACACCTTGAGACCAGGCAAATGAAATCCAATCTTTATCTTCGTGATCAGGCGATGGGAGTGAGAGATAAGGAAAATTGAACATGATCAAACTGAAATGTCTTTTTTCATGAAGAGGCTGAAATAAATCACCATGGATAAATTCTATTCTATCACTTACTTTGTTTATCTGAGCATTCTTTTTTGCATTTTGTACTGCAATAGGATTGATATCTGTTGCAATAATTTGAATATCGTCTTTTAATGTGGCTGCTACTATGGCTTGAATTCCAATTCCTGTTCCTAAGTCAAGAATTACATCCTGTGATCGAATCTCATGGCTTAAATAATCTGCTAATAAAAAGGAATCTTCAGCAGGTTCATATACTTCATCAAAAACTAGAAAACACAAATCATTGAACTTAAGTTGCTTTATATTAGCAAACCTCCTATATGCAGCCTAGTTATACCTTTCTACGCAAAAGATTAGTTAAGAGACCAATTTCTTCTGGTGTCATCTCTCTGCCTCTTTTTTCAAGAAATGGAATTTCTTGAGTCAGTTCTTGAAGAATTTGTTTCCTAGAGATGGATACCTTTTGTTTGTCTAAAAAGATTGAAAGCATTGTTTTTACCTTTCTGTTTTTTCGATTGAAAATTGCTCTAACAACTTCAAAAAAAAGATTTTCTTCTTCAATAAGAAATGGTGGAGGATGTGGTGTGATTTTGACAAAAGCAGAATTTATTTGTGGTGTGGGGTAGAATGCTTCTCTGGAAATTTCTTCAAGAATTTCTACTTTTGCTCTGTAATAAGCAGTTACAGAGAGTCGACTATATTCAGATGAACCAACTTTTGCTGTTAATCTCTCCGCAAAATCTAGTTGATAGGTTAATATCGCATAATCAAAATCGTATGTGAGTAATTTGAATGTTAAAGGTGAAGAAATTGAATAGGGAATGTTTGAAACCACTTTTGTGAATGGGGGTATATCCAGTTTTAGAATGTCATCATGAATGATCTTAACGTTATCATATTTGGCACATTGTTCCTTTAAAGCATCCAAAAGGTTGGGGTCCTTTTCAACGGCTATTATTTTTTTTGCATGATCTGCCAGACGCCTTGTTAGTGTCCCAATGCCTGCTCCAATTTCTAAGACAATATCCGTAGCTTTTAAGTCAGCATATGTGATTTGTTTGTTAAGTACATTTGAATCTATTAGGAAGTTTTGTCCCATTCGTTTTCTTGGCCTAATATTATATTTCTTCAAAATTTTCTGAGTCTCGGTTAAGAGTTTCGTCATTTTAATCCTTACGCTATGGGAGTTCGTGCGAAAAGATAGCGTTTTTCATTTCCCTCAATTTCTAATAAAATACGTTTCTCGATTACCTTTGCTGGATGGATGCGCGTCCTTTCTTCAATCTCTTTAAATGATTTAAAGGGTCCTTTTTTTCGTTCATTCAAGAGTTCAATGACAAATTTCTTTCCTACTCCGGGTAGCAACTCTAATTGATGTCTTCGAGTGGTTATTGGCTTTGCCTCGTTAAAAAAGTTTACAAAACGATTTTCTTGCATTGTCACAATTTTTTCAACTGCAAATGGTAGTTCTCTTTTTGCAGTTGTGGTTAATTCTTCGGCATTTATACGCCGCTTTACATGTAAAATTTTGTCGCCTTTCCGTTTTACACGAGGATTGATGTTTAAACGATCATGTAGATTGATAAGGGCATCTTTTGTGGTTGTGAGTTCTAACAATGTGAAATGTTTCTCACCAACCACTTGAACTAGGGGCTCTTGTAAATATGCAGGCTTTTTACCTAGTCGACCGAGAGGTAAAAAATCGAGTACCACCACAAATTCTTCATATTCCTTTTTATTCCGACTTGTGAATTGATCTCGCATATACTCACCCCTAGAAAATTAAGAATTCAAAATAGAAAAAAGCTAATTAGAAAAACATTAACGTTCCATTTATCTGTATTTATCTATAATACCAAGCATTTTTTCTAAATCACTCGTTAAAACAACTTTATGTTTTTCAGTTACAAACACTTTTAATTCAGGAATTGATGTAGGCATAGCATTGACTATCTGAACGGCCATATTTTCATCTACAAAATCAAATTTGGATACTAAGTCGCTCACAAGTTTACGTGCATTGTCTTTATCAGCCGCAGCAAATTTCATAGTATAATCAAGAGTAACTCTTTGTATATAGCCAAGTTCGTCACCCTCTCCACGTTTTGTGAGAATTTCTTTAACTTCTGGAAGTGTAAGAAGTTTTTCTTCCATAATTTTTTTTGGCATCTAATTTACCTCTATAAATTTATCCCATAATTGATTTACTAGGAGATATATGCTCTGGAAGAGTGATAAGCGTCTTTTCTTTCTTTTTATCTTTAATCTGGATTAAATAAGCGCGTCCTCTTTTGCCAATTACAATTCCTGTCTTCCCAATAAACCTTCGATGAGGTAAACCTTTATGTATTGCGGGTTCTGGATCTACGTCTACATAGTCTCCGATTTCGTAGTTTCTTGTCATCTTTGATAAAGGAGGCATTCCTCTATTTCTCGGATGCTTCTTTAGGCACTTTCTCGTCCTCGTTCTATAGCCCTTTGAAGATCTCATTGGTTCACAACCTTTTATAAGTTAAATTCTTCCGTTTCAATTGATTTATGTATAAATTGACGTCCTCATTTATTAAAATCTAAGAATATAAATTTACTTTTTTGTGAAAACCTAGTCTGCAATTTATTCGCATTTTTTTTTAACATTTTTGTTATAGTTTTCAATATTTGAGGGTATTTATGTTAAAGAAATCTAAGATTAATAATTTTCATTAAGTAAAGTCGTATTTCTCACAATGCCACGAACTACCGATTACTTAGCATGTGCAAACATTCAAATATCTATCCATTGACTGTCATTTTCAAAGGCTATATGCTTTCAAAGGTGAATTTTAGTCATGCTTCTAATTGAAAACTTGTCTGTTTCTATCGATGGAAAAGAGATTTTACATTCTATAAATCTTGAGATCAAAAAGGGCGAAACTCATGCACTATTTGGTCCAAATGGTTCTGGAAAGACCTCATTGCTTATGACGATAATGGGCTTTCCCGATTATCAAGTGACCGAAGGTCAAATTCTTTTCCGAGGGCAAGACATTACAAACAAGTCTATCAACGAAAGAGCGAAACTAGGGCTTGGATTCATGTTCCAAAGACCCCCAACGATAACTGGAGTAAAAACAAGACAATTGGTAGAACTGTGTGCGGGCGATAAGAGTGCAAATACAGAAGAATTAGCTAAGCAACTGAACCTGCAGAGTTTTTTGGATCGTGATATTAATCGGGGGTTTTCTGGTGGCGAGATAAAACGTGCTGAACTCCTTCAATTATTAGCGCAAAATCCAGATTTTTTGCTTCTTGATGAGCCTGAATCAGGTGTAGACTTAGAAAATCTCGCGCTCATTGGTCGCATAATAAATAACTTGCTCTGTAGCGAAATGAATTTCAGCAATAAAAGATCGCAGCCGTCTCCAAAAGCCGGCTTAATAATAACTCATACAGGCTATATTTTAGATTACGTTTCAGCTGATATTGGGCATGTCCTTTGCCATGGACGCTTAGGATGTAGCGGTACACCCTCTGTTATTCTTGCAAACATCAGGAAGATGGGTTATGAGGAATGCATAACTTGTTTATTGAAAACTTCTTGAAGGAAAGTTATCGGCATGACTTATGAGTCGGACGAAATAAAGAAAAAAGCTTTTTCTGCAAAGGATAAAAAAGCTTCGCTCGGTGACGATCTTGATTTAGATAAATATTCTACTATTGCCTCTCCAAATGAGCCAATTGACGATCTTACTGTCCTGGGAAAGGAAGAGCAACAGACATTGCGTATGAGTGGTGTTATTCCTGAAGCACACAATCGTGCGGGAACTTTTGTTTTAATGGACGCCTCAGTGGTACATAATAATGTCTCTCAAAAAGGAGTGGAAATTCTAAACACTGGTGATGCATTAGAAAAATATCCCTGGTTAAAAAAATATTGGTGGCAGACAGTGGCCGTAGACACTGACAAATATACAGCTTTTGCCGAGTTAGAAGGGAAAAAAGAGGCTCTAGGTTACTTTGTAAGAGTTCTACCAGGCGTAAAAACAACCTTTCCAATCCAATCTTGCCTTTATCTAAGTCAAGACAATATTTCACAAAATGTCCACAATATTTTGATTGTAGAAGAAGGGGCCTCCTTAGATATCATTACAGGTTGTGCAACTAGTCGTCATGTTCAACAAGGCGCACATATTGGGGTAAGCGAATTCTTTGTGAAGCGTTATGGTCGATTATCATTCACCATGATCCATAACTGGAAACCTAAGGTGGAAGTGCGACCAAGAAGTGCTGCAATAGTAGATGAAGGCGGCATTTTTCTCAGCAATTACATTTGTATGCAACCTGTTCGCTCACTTCAAATGTATCCAACTACAAAGATGGTCGGACGTAATGCGACCGTTCGATATAATAGCATCTTGCTCGCACCACCAAAAACAGAACTAGATATTGGCTCGCGCGTCCATTTAAAAGCACCAGGTTGCCGAGCTGAGGTAATAAGTAGAGCTATCTCGGCTGGTGGAAAAATTTGGGCACGCGGTCACTTGATAGGGGATGCTCCTGAAGTAAAAGCGCATTTAGAATGTCTAGGACTTCTACTAAAGGAAGGTGGATTCATCCACGCAATACCCCAACTCGAAGGATCAGTACCAAATATAGATTTATCTCACGAAGCCGCAGTCGGAAAAATTGCCAAAGAAGAAGTTGAATATTTGATGGCACGCGGTCTTACTGAAGAAGAAGCCACAGCCACCATTGTTAGAGGGTTTCTGGATGTAAAAATTGAGGGACTTCCCCCAGAATTACAATCGGAGTTAGACAAGGTTATAGATACTAGTAGAGAATCTATGTTATAAGAAAAGATGTTATCTTGAACAACGATGATTTAAACATGAATAAGTTCAAAAAATAAATGAGGACATTATTTCAGAACACGTAAGACTGTTTTATGTTTAAGTAGAAATACATCAAATCTCTCAAATAATCTCATTAGTAGATCAATGAATAATGTGGTGATTCGCAAGGTATTTCCTCCGAATAATTGCTAAAATCACCTTTATTATTCTTATTTAATAAATATTTTCTATTTCTAAAATAATTAGCTATGACCAACTAAAAAAAGCGCGCTAATATAAAATCAACTATTAGATGTACGTCTGATTTCAGATAAGTAAGATTATTCTGTTTTCATCGAAATTATATTTCTTGTAACTCGTCTTTACGAACTTTGTTAATCGATTTGAGATTTTCCGTAATATATAAATCTAATAAAATTCCTATGTGATTTAAATCCTATGGCAAACAAGAACGTATTTTTTGATGAGCACGAGTGCATATTTAGATATTTATTTAAGTTATGAGTTTTTATGTTTGACCGCTATTGAAGAATGTGGGTGACGACCATGCCTGAATGGAAAAATTATGAACTTGATTTTACGATTACGATCGATTACGATAAGTGTCACGCCTGTTTGCCTTGTGTAGAGAACTGTCCGCCCAATGTTTTGGAGATAATAGACGAAAAAGCAGTTCCAGTACGTATTGAGGACTGTACAGAATGCTGTGCATGTGTCTTGGTTTGTCCTGAAGACGCAATTACACATAGTAGCTGCTAATGCGTATCAAAATAAAGTATGGTGTCCAATTTCGAAAATTATTTAAAGCAAATAAATAACACTTGCCCTATAAGATTCACAAAAACTGGTGATATTTATGCCAACTTGGCACTCAGATGAATTAGATATTGATATTACAGTCGACTATGATAAATGCACAGGTGTCGGGGATTGTGTGGACATGTGTCCAGTCGAAATCTTCGAGGTTGTTGATGGAAAAGCAGTGGTAAAAAATGTTGACGAATGTACTGAATGTTGTGCATGTGTGACTGCCTGTCCAAACGAAGCCATAGAGCACAGTTCTTGCTAGACTGTTATCTTTGATTTTATACGCCTCTAATCCCTTTTTTTTAATTTAATCGTTTTTTAGAACAATTTCAAGATTTCTTAGACCTTATAATCAAATTACAAGATGAACACCAAATGTACTAAATATTCTAAATCTTCTTTAGTTTCCCTTGTTATGAGAGCGGTCTTTAAACTTATGTTGGGACGATATAGTAAAAGTAAACACTCTCGACTGCAATCTTTTCTACGATTTTTTCCTTTT
>JBHLOP010000240.1:0-3451 GCA_048940375.1 Promethearchaeota archaeon
AGAAGTCGTTTGGCTATAAGTTCAGTAATATCAACGATTTCGAGATTTTTATCTATTTTATCTCGTCCTAATTCTAGATTATAATGACAAAATGGGCACGACGAAGCAAGGATTTTGGCATCAATTTTTTTAACTTGAGCTGCACGTAAAGCTGCTAATTCAATTGATAGATCTTTGTAACCCGATCTAAACCCTCCTCCCGCTCCACAACAGAGTGCGTTATTTCTATTTTCAGACATCTCAACAAATTTAATGTTTGGAATACTTTTTAGAACATCCCTAGGAGGGTCATATACTCCTGAATGCCTTCCAAGATGACAAGGATCGTGATATGTCACTTTTATTTGACCATTATCAGATAAGGCCAGTCGATCATCTTTTAATAGTTCTGAGAGCAGTTCTGCCGAATGAATAATCTCAAATGGTAACTCTTGCTCAAGAAGGATTGGATAATCCTTTTTAAGTGTTCTATAACATCCCGCACAGGAAGTGATGACTTTTTTAACGCCACTTTTTGAAATGATCTCCATATTCTTCTTAGCTAATTTCTTAGCGACCTCTTTATGACCAGTTCTTAGCAAAGGGGATCCACAACAAACCTCATTCATAAAAGTGAATTTTACTTTAGCTTTATGGAGAATTTCTGTAGTTGCCACAGCTATTGGTTGCCTTCGATAAGCAGAGGTGCATCCAACAAAATATGCGTATTCTGGCATTATAGGATTGTCTATTTCAAGATGTTTTGGCAACCATGCAAATCGCTTTTCATGTGGTTCGAAATAGGGGTTGTTGTTCTCAATAACCGATCCCATAAATTTTGAGTGAGTATCTATTCCAACATTCTGCTCAACTAATACTTCTCTTATAGCTTCAAATACTTCTGTAGTATCGATTCCTTCAATACATTTATCTTTACAATCCCCACATAAAGGACACAAAAAGAAGGATTGTGAGAGTTCTTTACTGGGTCTAATAGAACTTTCAAGTAGGCGCCTTGCAATCTGCAATCGTCCTATTGGAGATGCAACTTCAAGCCTATCTGTAAGTTCATAGGCTGGGCAAATGATAGGGGTTTCTGCACCATATCCTCTGCAATAAGAGCATCTGCCACATTTATATAACGCATCAGTGAGAACTTCAGATTTTGAATTGATCAAATATCTACAATCCTACAATTTTGTTCGGTGACATTATGTTATTAGCATCAATACAGCTCTTCAACTTTCTAAGGAAATCTAAGTAATTTTTGAATTTATGTGTTATAGATACAGGCAATTGTCCGGGTAATCGACATGGAAATCCGCCGAGTTCAATAAATCGTAAGTATAGTTCATTTTTGCATGCTTTGACTTTTTTCCATTCTTCTAGATTTTCTTCAGAATAGCGGATTGAGGGATGATAATCAATAAAATGGCGACTTCTTGCCTGACAACTCCGACCAATTTTGAGACCAAACCGATCACCAATGATACGAGTTTCTTTCCAAAACAGGGGTATTTTTTTCGTTGGAACACGAAATAAAATAATTGTTCTCAGACCTTTGCGAAGTGATCGGGTAACGGCCCAATTATATCGATTTTTCCAGAAAATATCACGTGCAAAAGTCTCTCCTAAATCTTCTCCATCTTTTTCTAGTGCCTCTTGCTTTATCTCTTCTTTTTGAAGATTTGCATCTTCTTTACTCCGACCTTCAATTACGATTGTTAATACAATACCATGTTCTGCCTTTATTCCCCAATCAAGTTGTGGATATGTCTGAACAAAACTGGAGCCCGCGAAACATGATAAATATTGAATCGAAAAAAACTTTTTTTGAATTTGATGAACAGTCTCTATAGTACTTTCAATATTTTCAAAGGCAAAAGTCGCAAATGCAATAGCCTTTGGGAGCGGGTAGAGTTTTAATGTGACCTCTACAATGACGCCTAAAACACCTTCCGAACCAATGAATAAGCCTGAAAGATCCGGACCAAACATCCATTTAGTGAATTTAGGAGCATTTTCAAGGGCACCAGATCCCGTAGTTAAGAGTATCCCTTCAGGTAATACAACTTTTAGTCCTGTTACCTGATCTCCTTGACTTCCAAAAATATATTGACCTAAACCAGCACCCATCGATGCAACATGACCTCCGACACAAGCAGAATATGCAGATTCTGGGCGTTCTCCTATTCTGTATCCTTTCTGTTCTAAGGCTGCATGTAATTCCCCGAACGTTATACCTGGCTCTAGCGTAACACATTGTGTATCTTCGTTTATTTCTATAATTTTATTCATTCTACTTAAATCAAGGACGATGCCCCCCTTAGTAGGTACACCACCTCCCCAATAACTTGTTGAAGAACATCTGATATGAATTGGGTGTTTATGGGATGCAGAATTAATCAATTTTATGATTTTTTGAATTTCTTCAATAGTTCTCGGTCTTACGATATAATCTGGCAATATTGGTGGTTCAATACTTGCATCTCTAGAATAAACAGTCTTTTCGAAGTCTTCAGAGAGTACATACTGCTCTCCGACGATCTCTTCGAGGAAACTTTGAATTCCCATACACATTTCCCTTCTCTGAATTAATGATTACCACTATGTATGCAAAATCAGTTGTTAAACATTTTTCATTGTTTCGATAAGATTCTATTGAATCTTAAGGTGAGTTATGTTCTTCCGTTGTAAGAAAGTGCTAAATGCAAAAGAACTTGCTTGATAGAAACGATCATCAATAATCCAAATAATAAATTTCAAATGACTAAAGCCTTCTATAAGATAATTATGGCAAAATTGAAGTAAAAAAGCATCGCGATTAGCTAGCATCCCAATGTATACTATTGTTAAATTTAAAGTATTTTAAATATTAGGTTCATTGAATATTTGAATTATAGATTGTTTTGCCCATTCTAAAAGCGTTTCAATAAAAGATCGTTTAAATATTAAGATATTAAGCCTTTCTTTAAAGCTAGGGGACGAATTGTCTCTAATTACTGTTAAAATCAAATTCGTTTTTTTATTATTCTCACGAATAGCAATTGGACGAAAATAAATACGACCCAAAGGTGAATCAAAACCAATACCATCTATCTTCTTTAATTGTAAATAATCTTGGGTTCTTTGTCCCATAGCATAAACAAGGGCAGAAACTGCAGCTAAAGCTTCTCTGCTGAGGTTATTACGGATATGTTCTGCCATGATAAGACCATCTTCACTGGCAATAGCGCTCGCATCAAAATTTCCTTTTCCATTTAATTCTTCCAACAGTTCGGAAAGTGATTGAAACTTACTTTTCTCCTGTGTTGTCATTATTTTCTCCCCAATTCCTGATTTATTTTCGTGCTATTTATTTGTTGCCTCAATCGCTTTAAAAGAAAGGCAATAGTAAACTTAAAACTAATATTTGTTAACCAAATTGCATGCCCTTAATGAAAGTTTTTAAAAACACGCGAGTTTTATCATT
>JBHLOP010000241.1:0-3446 GCA_048940375.1 Promethearchaeota archaeon
TTGTTTAATTAATTCATTCTGTATACGTTCT
Source organism: Promethearchaeota archaeon (assembly GCA_048940375.1). GTDB lineage: Archaea > Asgardarchaeota > Sifarchaeia > Borrarchaeales > Borrarchaeaceae > Borrarchaeum. The sequence continues at coordinate 32 of JBHLOP010000241.1, forward strand.
TCAGTTTTTGTTGCGATTTCATTCAATTTTTCAGTTTCTATTTTCCTTTTCTTACTCCTCTTAATAGGAGTAATAAACTCGCTCTTAATGGATCTTAATGAAGCAGATACAGCTTTTTGAATTGGCATATCAAATTTTTGAAAAACTTCTTCTGTGAATTCTTCTTTGTTACTCTCCAGTTTCAATTTATCTGTTGTTATTTTAGTATTAATCGTATTTCTTATCACTTGTCTGATGATTGAGTTTTCGTCTATCGAATTTTGCAGCATCTCGATAATATCAGTTTTAATTTTTTCGTTAATAATATTTTGAACATTTTCTTTGATTTTTATACTCATTTTTGGTTCTAGATCCGTTACGATTTCTTTGGTAAGGGCTCGTATGGATTTCTTTGTGAATTCTTTCTCAACCATTTTTATAGCTATGTCTCTTAAAGTACTAAGAATCATTTTTTGGAATTGCTTTTTAACGAAATTGTTGATTTCAGTTCTAGCAACATCATTTAGCATTTTTTGAATGTCATTTTGAAGTTTTTCAGATATTACGGTATCTTCAGATTTTATTTCTGCTTTGACATGGTCCAATGAACTTTTGATGGTTTCATCCTTGAGGATTGTCAATTTTTCTATGAATGTCTCTTTTACTTCCTTTAAAATCGGTCTTTCAGTCTCTTTAAGAACACTTGATTTGAGATCGTTAAAAGACTTTTCAACGAATTTTTTACTGTTTTTATTCAGATTTTGTTTGAATTTTTCACTAACTTTCTCCATATAGATTTTAGAGGCATTAATAATCTCCTCTTTAATAATCTCTCTTAAAATCTTTGTTGAAAATTGCCCTTTTCTTTCAACGCTAAGGGATTTATTTAGTCCCCTTTCTATGCTGTTTAAAGATATTCTTACACGTTCTTGTGAAATTTCCTTTGAATTTTGAAGAATATCAGGCTTAATTTCTTTAGTGATATTCGCTATTAGATTACCTTTGCCATCAATAATGATTGTTTGAATCGTGTCATTTACTACCTTATCAAGAATGTTTTCTACATTGATATCTTCATCTAAAGTTTCTGGTAACTTTAGAATGAGACGAATCTGTTGAAGATCGATGTTTTGTTTAAGAGTTGTAAGTCTCTTTGTTGATAGATGTGTAATTTGAGCCAGCTCTTTATTCGGGCATAAAAGAAACTCTTTGAGATTGTTAATATCTGCTTCCTTTAAAGGATCTATTAACTCTAGCGGTAATAGTAAGTCAATTGGTGTCTCTGTAACTTCCTTAATGAGTTTTAAGTCTACTTGAACTTTTAACTGTCGTATTTCCTCTTCAGTTTTCTTCAAGAGCGATGCTAAACGTTGGTTTGGCCAGTAAATAAGCATTTTAATAGTTTTTATTCCATCTTTTTCTAAAGATTTTCGATAATCCTTAGCTAGGTGAGGAACGATATGTATTGGTAGTTCCAAAATGTTCTTAGTTTCTTCAAGGATATTCCAATCAATTCTTTCTTCAATAATAGCCTCTTCTTCAATTGGTATTAATTCTTCATACGTTAGAACATCTAATCTGTTTAGTCTTTTAATTATTGATTTTATTTCTTTTCTAGAGGCTGCCATTGTGGAAAGAGGAATGGCGTGCTCTCTGATTTCTTGTATTTCTAACGGGTTCAAGAAGTCTTTTATTTGATCTATTTCTTGAATTGAAAGTTGTGTCAATTCTTGAATTGATAGTCCTGGTGTTTGAAGAAATTGTTTAATTGTAGTAATTCCTGCTTCGTGAAGCGATTCAATGACTTCTGGGAATGAAAATCTAAGTGCAGGAATGTAAGATAACGGGCAGTTAAGTATTTCCTCTATTATTGAGAAATTTAAATTGAGTTTAATAGAACTGATTGATTCTTTGCTAAAACCAGAAATTTCAGCTAAATCTTCAGAAGGCCAATAAAGGAAAGCTAATATGGATCTGACTCCCCGTTGAACTAAAGATGCAATCGTTTCTGATGATTTTGAGTATAATTCGCCAATAAGTGAGACTGGAGAATTGAGTACAGCTTTAATATTTTGGAGAATCTTCCATGTATCAGATGATAACTCATACATTTCTTTTGTGGCAACTACAACTTCCTCTAGGGTATCAATGTCTATTTCGGTAAGAATTCGTCTAACAGAGGGATCTAAACGCGATAAAGAGTCAATAGGAATGCCTTTTTTGATTCTTAGTTCCTTTTTAAACTGAGTAATCCGTTCAGCATCTAAATTAGTCACTTGTGCTAGTTCCTCATTAGGCCAATAAAGAAATTGAAAGATCGTAGAAATCCCTTTCTGAACCAAACTTCTTATTGCTTGAACAGGAACATTTTCCATGATCATAACTGGCGATTCCAATATTTCTTTAACTCTGCTTATTGTTTCCCAAGGAATGTGGGGCGTGAACTGTTCTTTGTTGAGAATGAAGCATTCATCAATAGTAAAAATTCCAGAATGCTCTAAGGCTTTTAGTTCCTTTTCATCAAACCCTATGCCAAGTGGAATAGGAGTACCATACTTCAATTTTTCTTGATAGATAGATAAGGGATCTATCGGAATCTTTTCTCTCAACTGCACAATTTCGGCGTCATTTAGATTTGTTATTTCTTGTAAACTGCCTAATGGAGAAAGAATGAAGTGAATTATTGTCGTAATCCCATTTTTCAGTAATTTCTCTACAATTTCAAGATGCTTTTTCAGTGAAGGTAAAATTGTGATTGGAGCATCTAGAGTTTCTCTAATTTTGGAAATTAAATCTAGATCTGCACTATAATATTCAAGCGTTTCATGTGGAGTGAAATATGCTTCTTCAATTGTATTAATACCCATTTTTTCGAGTTTCTTTAGGATTTTTGAATCTAAATCCAAAAAATTCAGAGGAGTTCCTTTTTGCTTATTTGAAAGAATTTCTTCTATATCGATTGTTTCTTTTAGTAAATCTATTTCTTTTGAACTGATACCTAATTGCTCTAGTTCGTTTTTTGGCCAAATTAATAAATCAATAACCGAATTTATTCCAAATTGAGAAAGTAGAATCTTAGTTTGAGAACTCACGCCTGGAAGTGTGCCAATATGGGCGTCTAGCACGTCATATACAGGTCTAAGTTCTTTTCTTTCCTGATCCTTAAGTACTTTAAGTAATCTTGCTTTTAAGAAATAGAGATCTTCAATTGAGAATATATTATTTGATCTCAATTCCTGCATTATTTCTTCGCTAAAAAGCGCATCTTTAGATATCAAACTTTCAAAAGGCGTCCCGATATTCTTTTTTATTCGTTTAATCTTTGGAATTGTAAGTCCCTTTATTTTTGATAACTTATTTACATCTGTAATAAGGAAATCATAGATAGTCCTAACACCTTCTTCTTCAAGCGCATTCTTGACATGAGGTTCTATCC
>JBHLOP010000242.1:0-3438 GCA_048940375.1 Promethearchaeota archaeon
CAGGAATGGGATGAAAAACTTATAGAAGTTAGATCAAGCACAACACGTCATTTAGATGAAACTAGAATTGAATATAAAGAAACCATCAGGCGATTAAGAGAGGATACTGATAGACAAATTACAGTCGTTATGGAACAAAAAGAGAAAAAGATCGCTGATACGATCGCTGCAAGAAATCAAAATGCAAATAATTTCCTAAAAACTAGTATTAGCAGTACATTAGAGACTTTATTAAACCGCTTTAGCGATATTAAAAGTTCAGTTCAGGGACAAATCGATGAGATAAGAACTAAAAACTTTCAGTTTGCCGACGTAAAGGACATTCTCGAAATTCAGATAAATGGTCTCGCTAATTCAATAGAGTCTCATATGAAAGATGCTAGCAAAAGCGAGATAAAAGAATTAAAGTCTCGCATAAAGGACGGCGGTAAAGAATTATCTTCTATTGAGAAAGAGGCCCAATCTAAGATAAACATAATCGAAGAAGAGACAAAAAAGAAGATAAATGATTTGAATGAAAATGTTGAGCGCGTAACAAAGGAACAAAATGAGAATATTGAACGACTAATGAAAGAACAAAGAGAAGTTATAGAGAAAACAGAATTCGAAAGAAACGAGTCGATAAAAAGATTAACGAACGAACAACAAAAACAACTCTCTGAGATAGAGGCTGAAAGAGATAGCCAAATTGGCGAGTTAGTCGATATAACAAAAAAGATTGCAGAGAAATCAAACAAACTTATCGAGTTTATTAATGGCAAAAAAGAAACGCTTCTAGAAGAAGAAGAACAGTTTAAGAAATTTATTCTCTCTAATCTTTTAAAATTTAAACAGGCCCAGAAGGTTGACATTCCAATTTATCTTGCACAATTCTTAGATCCCACTCAGGATGCATTACGTCTTCTGGTCTATCCGCCTATGCAGTTTATTTCAATGGCCACTGGAACCTCTGAAAAGCTAATCAACAAAAATTTGAAAGTCTATGTAACGGATTCTTTTTATGATCTGAAAGAGAAATTCGAAAAATTGATCATTTCAAAGAAACAATTAAACGAGTTTGTAAAAAAAGCAGTAAGCAAGCAGAACTTGCTTTCAAAAGAAGAATTTGTACCAGAATTAAAAAAAGGTCTAGATGCATTACACCAAAACGGTCGGATTAAAGATAAAGCTCTGAGAAAAGTTACTGAAATTGCTGATAGTCTGACTGGAGAACGCGCATAAAAACTCTGTGGCGTCTACTTATTTTTCTTCTTTGCGCGAGAACATGTGCGTTTCTTTACTATGTTCGGCCCATTTTTTGATATGTCACTGTCGTAATCCTTTTATTCCTGATTTTCACGGTAGATAAACGGTAATTCAAAGAAAAGGAATTTTTTTTAAATATAAATTTAGAAGCTTAGAAGAGCTATTTGGAGGCAAGATTCATGTCTAAGAAAGCTGGAATGCAAAAGATTTTGGCAAAAAGACCAACTGATTTTATTTGCAAAAAATGTGGTAATAAGACGATTGAAGAAGTCGAGACAAAAAAGAGTACATTTTACCAGTGTTCCACTTGTGAAGAGGTATATAACGAAGCTGAAGAGTTGGAGTAAAATAGTCCAAAACATCTTTTGTTTTATTCTGAAACTTGATTTTACTACATTGGAATTTAATTCAAATCGAACGCCATATTTGAAGTGCATCATTTTTAAGGAGGTCAATTCTTGAGAATCTACATTCTTCATAGTTATGGAGAATACGTAAATCGTTTTTTGGAGACTCTAGCAACTCATTCACCTTCTCTTGCTGCATCTATTATTGATATAGAGGAGTTATCGAAAGATTTACCTTCATTCATAGAAGACGTCTCCCCATATCTACCCAATATGCCTAATTCAGATCTTTTAATCGCCATAGGTGTTCATCAAGATATTCTTGCATCTTTACCGCAAATTGTAGAAGAAATAGGTGCAAAAGCGGTTATAGTCCCTCTAGAAGATCCAACTTGGTGTCCGCTTGGTCTACAGAAACAAATAGAACAAGGTTTACAACAAATGAATATAGAATTCAGTTTCCCAAAGCCTTTTTGTAGTTTAAAGCCCGATAAAGCCACGCCTATTATTAATGAATTCATAGAACTTGCAAAAATGGGGATGCCCATTGTTGAAATAAATATCGATAATGAATTGTTTACAGAGGATTGCAGAGTGCTCCGAAGTGCTCCTTGCGGATCAACATACCACGTGATAGACAACCTAAAAGCAAAACATATTTCTGATGTTGAAAAGGAAATTTCCAAATATCACCATGCATATCCATGTACCGCCAGTATGGCAATCGATAATGTTCTTGGAGATACGATTCTTCATAAGGCCGGTTACATGATTCAAGCTGCTGTTAAAAACGCAATGCGGAATGCTAAGAAGTCTTGATGGATTTTCTTTTTTCGCCTGATTTTCTTAGAAAGCTCACCTAATTTTGTTCCAGAATCGGGTAAAAACGTAAGACCAACCACCTTCTCTGACTAAATCTCCGATTCTTCTAGATATTTGAGATATTCGGGAGAATTTGTCATGAATTTTCTGTCCAACTTTTTCAAACTGAAATTCAAGCCTATACAGTCTGTAGACATCGTTAGGTATGAACGAAAAAGGTATGGGAGTTATATTGTCTCCAAGAAGTTTTATATTGTCAATATTACCAAGTCGATTTCTAGCTGCAAATTGGAGATGAGGAACAGAATATGGATCAAAGCCCATTATTTTCGCTGCAACTGAGTCCGATGCAACAGGATCGTTTCCACAAATAATAAGATTTGTTTTCTTGGGTGTGCCTTTCGTTGGGCCAAGTCCTTCCATTCCCACAATTCCATCAATCAAACATACATCAGGTTTTATAATTCTGTTTATCTCTGTTAGGGTTGCTGACATGTACGGGTGATAAACTGATTTAATTCTTGAAGGAAGACAACCGAATTGATTTTTCAAAACACACGAGATTTTTTCTTCGGCATGAGTTTTGAGTTTGGCTATTGAGATGAAGTAATCGCAGAGAATAAGACTTTTTGGAATTTTTAATTTTCTTGGTATGTTATTTACTTCCATAGTGAAGGTTTCGTCCTCACTAAGATTTACACAGGTTATATCATACTTTTCTTGTAAGTCTCTATATCCATTTCGGTCAAAAACTTCTTCTGCACTCCTGTGATGGGTATCAGATTCAACTATGCTTATATTGGTTATATCTTTGGTATGCAGATGCTTGATAACATCTTCAACAAGTGTGGTGTCAGTTGTCGCACCAGTTTCAGATGCCATGGCGCGACATAAGTTCGGTTTAATTACGACTTTTACCTCCTCGCCGTCCTCGAACTTGTCAAAATATCTGAAACATTTTTCCATCACTTGTGCTCGACTTCTATTTTTCAAACTAAATGTTGAAACAACTGACTGTTTCATA
>JBHLOP010000243.1:0-3429 GCA_048940375.1 Promethearchaeota archaeon
CAGTCTACACCGTGAATTAATGCGATTTTCCACATGGGAATACCATCTGATGTATTCATTCCATAGAACTGCGGTGTTTGGACTCTTTGTATTTCACATATTCTTTTATCATTTTTAGAGAGATATAAAGCGTCCGTGTCTTCCATAATTGAAAATGGAGAATTCTGGACGAATTGCCCAATAACTGGTATCTGGACTAGACTTCCATTTGGAAGAACAAAATAAGATCCCCCTGCGGGGCCAGCCCCCGTTTTTCTCAAGTGCCGTTTAGTTTTAGCTTTTGCTCCTAGGCAAAGTAATTCGGTTTTTAAAGTCGCATAGTTCAAACGTTATTCTACCTCTCGTTCATACATTTGCACAAGCATTCCTTTTGCCTGTTCGTAAGGTTCTCCAACTTCTTTGAATCCAAATTTCTTTACCAATTTTTCGCTGGCAGTTTGACCGATTAAAATATTGCAATAATTACGTTTACACCCCATCTTCTTTGCAAATTCAATAAACTGCATGTACATAGCTCCACCCATACCACCCTTCCAATATTTCGGGTTTATCGACTGATGTGCTCCGAAGCATCCCTCAGGGGTAATTAGGGCTTTGTAAAGTCCAGCTAATTTGCCTTCGAATTTGATGCCAAAGTAATGATATCCCTGTCTCATCTCATCAATGATTTCTTCTTTGGATAACATTCTTTTCTCTCGCCACTCCTGCGGGTATTCTTTTGCGTGTGGCCAAACATCTTTGAAGAGTTGTTCGATTGCTTCTGCGTCATCTGCAGTAAGTTCAATTACTTGATGAGTCTCCTTTATGGTACTCATAATCTCTCACTTCATCTATTTGTTGTTTAGGATTTTTGAAAATTGTTATTCATACATATAAATTTAGGTCAGAAGTTAAATTTCAATCAACTTTCAAACGTAAAAACTATAAACTCTATATAACGATATTCCGAAATTGGGTTAGCATTATTGGAGGCATCGTGAAAATGAGCACAATTTTCGAATGCGTAAATAAGAGATTAAAAGAAGCGGAGATTTATTTAAAGGAAAGTAAAAAATCAAAGGTTTTCTTAAAGATTGTACGCGCAGCTAAGATTAATGTTGTGGGCCAAGATCCCGAAGATTTAGCATCCGCCGTGATTCAGACCGATGGAAGCATCACGGTCGCTGAAGGACTTCATGAAAGCCCTCACGTAAGCATTACAGGAAAGAGCAATATTATCAAAGAGTTAGTTAATTCGGGTGATAAAGAACGTGCAAAAGCAGCGGAAGCAACTGGCGACATCAAAGTAGAATCTCATGGGGTAAAAGGAAAACTCTTTGCTAGCAAAGTAAGATCCGCCTTAGACTTATAAATCAAATATAAATGCGATAAAATGCTCTTCTTTTTTTCTTTTTATTTAAAATGCCCGATTGAAGTTTGAACAACTACTGTTTTTAATCCCGCGTCATTAAGCTGTTGTTTTACGGAAAGCATCTCTTCAACTCCAGGTTTACGTATATCTTGCCTCCTAAAGGTTGGTCGATAATCTAAGACCGTTACTTGAATCTCGGGATTTATTTGTACGATTCTTTCACCTATTTCTCGGATTTCTTCAGGAGACATCCATGCTGCATTATAGGGAATTCCCACCCCCATAAAGAGTTTCCTTGGATAATAATTATCTGCAATATATTTAACCACATCCCATTCAGTTTCTAAATATGTCTTAGCGAGAATTTTGTCCTGAATTCCTGTAATTTCCATAAAGGTCTCAGTACGGATTCCTTTTAAATCTGGCCCAATATCTGTGATCCCTGCTTCGATTAATTCATCAATATAGCGATGAGTCAAAATTGTGGTATTCGTATCCAAATGTAAGCGCGCTTTTTTGTCGGGATTTAGTTTCTTTAGGTGATGAAAGAATTGGATCAACCATCTTCTGTTTAGTGTAGGTTCTCCTCCAGATATTGCCATTCTATCCACTTGATATCTCTTACGATATCTAGTAAGCATTGTTGCTGCTTCCATAGGTGAAGATGGTTTATCCTTACTTCCATAAGTAACCCCGAAATTCTGACATGTAGGACAACGAAGATTACAACCGTGAGAAAACACAGCAACCTCAATTGATCTATAAGAACCAATTTTTAAGTCACATGGTGTTCCAACCCCTCCTACGGTATGTGCCATATAGCCGCTTACGATTCTGAGTGGTTGGCTATCTGGAGGGACATTAGTTTGAATTCTCATGCTTTGTTTAACTGGAGTATGACAGGCAGGTGCGACCTGCCCATCAATCATCATTTCACAAGCAAAACATCCTCCTGTTTCGCAAGGCGAAAAAAAAGTATCTGACGTGGATACCTTGCTAAAAGCAAATCCTAGTTGCTCAAGAGCAGTTTTTACAGTTATTCTTCCATGTACTTCGTATGCGTTTCCATCAACAAAAATTTTGATTGTCTTGTGCTCCTCTACTATTTGTTTTTTTATAGCCCTATGAGGACAGCCTAAAAAACATGCTTTACAGCCAACACATGTGTTTGAATCAAATTGAGGATCTGTTGGACACGAAATATGATTTGTACAAAAGCCGCAGTTCTGACACAGTTTTTGATTGCGGATGAAGATCTCCATAAACGTCACTATTTCTTTAGTTCGTTTAGGATGAAGAAAACAGAAGACTATAATTCAATATTAGTTGAAATCACTAACTATAACTGAAAGTGCATCAGACTGGTTACAAAGTTTTTGATAATCTTTTAACCGTTTTATCATCTGATTGTTTTCTAATAGTCTTTCTAATTGAGTATTAAAGATTTTTTCATTTAAAGCCTCGGGATGAATTGTCGAACAGAGACCTCGGCTTTCTAGAGAATGCGCATTTTCCATCTGCTCTGGTTGTAATTCTGGAAGTAATAGACTTTTTTTTCCGAAAGTTAAAATTTCCGAAATTGTGCTAAGTCCAGCACGAGCCACAACAACATCTGCAATTTTTATTAATTCTTCCCTTACGGGATACCAGTGGAAAAGCCTGAACTCGTTATTTCTATAGGGTAGTAGCGATGATGAAGGCGTTCCAGTGGTAATAACTATATTTTTATCTTTGCAACCATCGAAAAGTTTTGTAAAGAAGTTAATAAGTGGATATTTGTTCGGTCCGCTTAAACCGAAATAAAATGTAGGTAGATCTGGATTTAGTTCTAGTTTTTTTATTATTTCTTCTTTAGAAGGCAATTCTTGAGGGTCTTTTCCTTTAATTAAACCGCAGTATTGTAATTTTCCATTAAATGAATCTGCCTCAAGTATATTATGTCTAGCTAGTGTATAAGGATGAGGGAAGTCTAAGCAGTAAATTTTTTTCGTACGATTATACAAGTAAAGAAAGAACGCGTCTACTTTCTTGTTGAAAAGAAATTTCAAATTGGGACGGAGTATTCGACCTGTCTTCCC
>JBHLOP010000244.1:0-3395 GCA_048940375.1 Promethearchaeota archaeon
CTGCTGTGACAATCTTTTCTTAGCTAATTTAATAAATTCTTTGGAAATTTCAAATCCAATACCTTTTCTACTAAGATTCTTAGCCGCAAGAATTGTGCTACCGCTGCCCATAAATGAATCCAAAACCTTATCGCCCTTCTTTGTATAGATGGTGATCAGCCTTTTTACTAATTTTTCTGGAAACATGGCAGGATGCTTTAGTTTCATTTCTTGAGGTGATTTTGTTACATCCCAAATACTAATAGAATAGCGTGTCCATGTTTTGCCATCAAGATCATTTAATCTCTTTGAATCTCTATTTTCCTTTTCCCTAAATTTTCCATCATTCTCTATATTAGCAGGCTGTTCACTCATTAAAAATCGCCTCTCTTTAACTATTTTAGCTCATATAATTATCAATAACAACTGAAGATAAGGATAATTCAAACGTTCCAGAATATCGATGACTTTAATCTTTTAGGATATTATATCAGATATAATCATAGATCTTAGTTATTGAACTCTAATAAGTCTAGAAAAATTTCTGTACTGATAGGATGGGAATTGCAATTAGAACTGAAAAAGATCTAATCGATGTTTTAGAAGCCACTATTACAGAATTAGAGTTCTATACGAAACAAATTCCTTTGAAAATTCTTGAAAAAGAATTAAATATATTTTATGTCAAAAATATTGATAAAAAACTCTTATCAGAATCTAAGAACGAAGAAGTGAAATTAGCCATCTACAGATTGGCGGCATACATTGTGATCTCACAATTAATGTTCTATAATATTATTCAGAAAGAAGTTCGGACATTTAAATTGCCTAAATTATGGAAAATCGCAGATCCTTCAGACTTAACTGATTTCTTTCGAAGGGTTATGGACGAAATTGGCTTAAGAATTATTTTTAGGATAGACATAGCATCAAAATTACCGATAGAAAGCAAGCGCGCTTTGAACGATTTTATTCACTATTTTTCTGATATGCAACTTGAGAAAGTTTTCAAAAGGGATTTATTAGGACAGATTTTTCAGCGGCTTATACCTTTAACCTTAAGAAGACGATTAGCAGCCTTTTATACGCTCCCAGAACCAGCAAAATTGTTAGCATATCTTGCAATTGATAATAAAGACTTAATTGTTGGTGATATTGCATGCGGTTCAGGAACTCTCCTAGTACATTCATATAACCGTTTAAAAAATCTAGGAAACAACTCTCACAAAAAACTTCTACAGCAACTTTGGGGATCAGATATCTCTGCATTTGCATGCGAACTAGCAACAATCAATTTAGCAATACAATATCCTTTCGAATTCGCTGAAGAGTGTAATATCATTCACGAAGATGCGTTTAAGCTTAAACCTGGTAAACTCGTTTCTTTCTTTGGTAGAGACACAAGTTCTCGGGAAGAGTCACTGATGTTAAGAGTCTCTCTCAATGAAAAAGAATCTGAGAACGCAGTTAAAATTCCTTATTTCGATGTATTAATCTCAAATCCCCCGTTCACAAGAGGTAATAGGATAACTAGTAAATACAGAGACTTTCTTTATAGGATTATGCCTGCTCAAATAGAGTTGGATAAAATAGGTATTCATGCGTGCTTCCTTCTATATGCATCTAATCTATTAAAGAAAAACGGAACTCTTGCTTTCATTTTACCAAATTCTGTAACGTTCGCCCAAGCAATGGAAAGCGTCATTAAAGAATTTCAAAAAATCTTTAGTGTCAAATATCTTATTCGCTCTGAAGCGGATTCAGCTTTTAGTGATAGCGAACTTCAAGAGATTATGTTAATTGCTCAAAAGAATTATGAAGGAGACGCGAAAGTTGTAACTTTGAAGAAATCGTTATTTAAAATGCACGATAATGAATTAAATGAAATTATTTCATTTATTAAGAGGAAAATCACTATAAATAATGATGAAATATCTTTAAGAACAATCCCGTATTCTCAAATGAAGAATACAATCGTTTGGAAAGATCTATTTTCATCTTCAGCAATCTTCGACCTTATCTCACAGAATTTTGTTTCAATAAGTAAATATGCTTCATCGTTCCAGTATCACGATCCAAGACCAAAAGAATGCTTTAGAATCCCAAATAAATACTGGAAAATTAAGGATAACACAAATCATCATATTTTGATTCAAAATGTTAAAAGTGATAGAACACTCGCGATTGATAAATCATTTGTGTCAAAAACAGTTCATGTGCTAAGAGAAGCGATGGATCTAGATCTTTCACCTATGTTTAATGAGACTGATCTAAAATCTTATTTCTTTCTCGGTCACAAAACTAATAGATCAAATGGGGCAAAGGAATACTGGGACTTTTATCGGAAGAACTGGACAACTTATGAAAATTTGGCTAGTGCTGGAAAACTATCCAAGAATCCTTTAGGTCGCTGGAGTGTTCAAATAAACGGATTTAAGAAAAAAAGAACGCAGTTGATGATAGTCCGGAAAATAAACCTGAAGAATAACCGAAGCATAGTATTCTTGTGTAATAAACCAATCCTAGTAGGCAGTGGTTTCTATGGAATTCGAACAAAGAATCCCGATTTAGCAGAGTTCTTATTTGCGTACTTGTCATCTTCAATCTTTTTATTAGATTTCCTCTGTTCAAGGAGAATAGAGTCAGGTAGCGTTGGACAATTATTACCAAAAGATTTAGAGTCTCGTTTAGTCCCTAAATTTGAACAAATAGAACGCAAGAACAAGGATAAAATCCTCAGCCATTCTAAAGAATGGAATTCCATATCACTTTCAAAAAGGAGCAACTATTTGGAAATGATTCTTATGGTAAAAGATGATAAGAATCATCCTCTGAGAAAACTAGATGAAGCATGGTTACACGCGCTAGATGTCTCTTGGAAGGACAAATCAGAAGTAGAACTTATCAGCAAACTCTATGAGGAAATTGTACTACGGCTTGAGCCATTTGCATAAAATTAAAAAAAGATCAAAAGGTGATAGAAATTAAATAATATCTTTGATAAAGAAGTCTTTAAACTCTTGAGTGAAAGGGAAATGATTTATTGACGATCTTAGGAAAAAATGATTTGTCATCTGATTAATACAGAGGCAAAATACTTCGTTCAAAGAACTTTAAATGGAGGAAAAAGCAATATTAAAAAACCTCAGACTAAGCAGGAAGTTAAAAATAAAAGTCTGGCTTAAATATATTGAACTTGCTCTATGGAAGTTCAGATACGTTATTGTGTTGATAATAGCTGTCCTGCTACTCGGGATCTTCACACATCATTATTACAATCATTTGAGCTTAGCGGAATCTGCTTATTACACAGGTACATTACTCATAGGAGAGCACTTATTAGAACCAGTGAACCCACTTGAAATGGCCTTATTTATAATCCTACCCTTTTTCGGAGTGACGATTATTCTTACAGT
>JBHLOP010000245.1:0-3381 GCA_048940375.1 Promethearchaeota archaeon
GATATCTCTTGCCATCTAAGCAATAAAAATAAGGGAGAGGAAAAAACTAATTAAAGTTCTATTTTTTTTCCATTCCTCTTGGCACCAATGGACACGTTAATTTCGATCCGAGCATCCCTAATAGACTTACTAGGATAATGGCGAGAATGATCAACACAAACTGCAAAATGACAAAAGTTAGATTTGTTCCTCCTTCAGAAGCAAAATGAACGACAAATGCCAGTATCGATACAACTAAAAGACTAATAGCCAAAGCCATTTTTGTTTTTAGAAAACGTGTTCTTAGTTTTTTATATCGTAACCTTCCATGCATGACGCCAGTTATTCCCCCTGCTGCAACGGACCATGGCAGAAAGAGCATAAAAAAGTCCAGAAGTCCACCACTCCGAAAATTTATTCCGAATAAATGAGGCAATCTAAATGAAAGAACTAGAAGTATTAGTACGCTGATAGTATAACTGACAGTAAAATGAACAACAACAGGATGTATTTCAAGGTTAAGAATCTTACGGCGGATAGAAGATACTTTTGTTACATATGCAACAAAAGAGGTTGCTGGAGCCCCGCATGCTGGACATGTTTTTCCATCTTCAGCAATGTTTCGGATATATCCACATAAACGACATATTTGAAATTCATTTTGTGTACTCATTTCTTGACCTCTTTTTTTTTGGATTTTAATCTAGTGGGCTACCTCCCTGTCGGAAGGAGCTCCCGTCAATCAAGTTAAAAGGGCAAAGTATAGGACAATCCACCCCAAGAGTCCTATTAGGATGCATAAAAATCCAGTACGATCAAGGCCTAATCGAACAACCAAAGTTTTCTTTCCTCTTTTTAGATCCACTTCGTAATCTCCAATATCTTGATACGGAACTAAAGCAAGTACCATTAAATAAGTAAACAAGGAGAAAAGTAAAACAGACAAATTAATTGGCCATTTTTGAGCAAGATATACCCAGAGGAATGCACCCCAATATGAACTAGCAGTTATCGCTTCGTGACCTAGAGGAACTTCTTCTGTCAGATAGTTAGCAAGGATAATGACTATAGCCATCGGAATGCCAATGAAAAACATAATGGTGTAAGTTATTGCTTGCAAAATGCCGATGACAAAGCCTATACCAATTAAAACAATTCCCCATGTTCTAACTGTTTTAACACTAAATATCCCTTCCCTGATTACGCCCATTCCGCCATATTCTCTATCGTATCCAGAAATCCAATCTCCTGCTTCATCTCGAAGGTGAACACCCATTGCTGCAATAATAATAGGTAGATATGAATAAAAGGCAAAGCTTTCAGTAGTTAGTTCGAAACCTTGTTTAAATCCAACAACGATTCCACCAGAAGCGACAATTAAATATGCAAGAAGAAACTGAGGTCTCAATAAGCGGATTACACCGAAAATTTTTTGTTTCTTTGTAATCATTAGTTCTAGCTCTCCTGTCACTTAGTATCGCGATAGAATGAATGTCTTTATTTAGTATCATACTAAGAGTTAAAAAACTTCAACCCTAGTTCTCGAATTTGGATGATTTCCACTTTGCCATCATCAAATATATTTAATTTAATTATATAATTATCTGTGAGCTAGAGATATAATATATATCAAGAACATTCTTATTCTTTTTAGATATAACTTTTCAAATTTTCCAAAATGTATACGCCACATTAACAAGCAGGACTTCATTCCATGGCAGTCGACGAACTAGAAATGAAATTTATGAACAGCCCTTTAAAAAAAATTATGCAAAAACATCTTGAATTTAGAATCTTTAAAAGGTTTCTTGCATCACGAAAGCTAAGTTTAATGGATAAAACAATACTAGAAGTTGGATGTGGTTCAGGTTATGGCTTAGAACTCATTACCAAAGAGTTTCAGCCAATTGAACTTGTGGCTTTCGATATCAATCCTGAGCAAATTAGACTAGCAAAACTAAGAAGATTACCAGTAAAACTCTTTGTGGGAAACGTCACAAATATTAAACTTCCTTCCAAGAAATTTGATGCTGTATTTGTATTCACTGTATTTCATCATGTAGAAATATGGAGGGTTGCACTTAAAGAAGTAAATCGAGTGCTAAAACCTAGAGGTATATTATTAGTGAATGAACTCAATAAGAAATTATTAAATCGTATTGAACGTTTTTTAAAGGTAATACATCCCAAAGCCTCACGCTTTGATTGGATTGAATTTGAAAAAAATCTAGTATCAACTGGGTTTAAAATTCTTGAAGAAAAAAAATTCTTTTTTGGTTTAGGTTTTTTCTTATGCGTGAAGGCAAAGCATATCGAATAACAAAATAGAGCGAACCTGACATAAAGTCAGGATCACTGAAGTGAGCTTCCTCGAGCTAAAGCCTTGAGGCTTCCTGCTTCAACGACGGACTCGATCCCCTTTACGGGTTACGAAGGTCGTATCTCAACAGGCTTAACATCCCTACGTCCCGTAGGTACCGTGAACGATGGTGAGACAATCGGAGTATGCACCTTGTCGGCAAGCGTGCGTATTTGCCCTCCAATTGCCGTTGCTATCTTCGTCATAACAATTATATAACTCTTAAGGAGACCCCTCAATGCAAGTGATACAAGTGGTGCAAGTGAACACACTACCGCCAGTCATCACCACGCTGAAGCTGTGGTGCTTTCTTGCTTCGCTACTCGTAATATGTAAATCAAGCGATCTTTGCGCGAAGTTATACATGAAAGGAGCATTCATTTAACAGTAATAGGTTCAATTTTGTATTTGTTAATTACTTCCGCAACGTATGTGTCGAACCCTTTTTCCTTAATAATATCGAGATTCTCAATCAATGTCTTATGACCCGGTTTTAGGAAATCCAGCTTCATACAAGTTTTATAATCTTCGTCACACTCTGCACAAGTTCTCGCATCTTTTTCTTGAGCGCAGATTCGAATCTTACAGTCTGGGTCGCCACAGGGATGTTCTGTTGAAGTACAACAAGTTTGCATAGCAGACATCTGTGGGAGAAATTCTAAGAAGCCCATTACTTCGTTGATAGGTTTAAATGGTGGAAAGACCTCTCTAAATAACTCTAAAGGTAGTTCTTGAAGAGTCACTTTTAATAAAGTGGCGAGCTCTCCACGTCGTTTAGCCCTCGCCTTACATTCTTTACAATTAATTCCACAATATGCTACCAATTCTTCATCAGAATAGGATTTTGCTTGTTCCATGAATACACCCCAATTTTTTCATTACTGAATACATTTTTAATTTACATGACACTTCTAGAATAAGAAGTTTGACTTAACATTTCATATAGAGTTACTTGATTCTAAAAAGAGAGAGACCCCATTGTAATTAATAGCATCTTTTCACTTGTTCTCAATTCGCTATAGAACCCTATAAATTAGATAAAT